>DATGZW010000648.1:0-3751 GCA_035297005.1 Patescibacteria group bacterium | reverse complement strand
CTTGTCCGAACCCGTGGTGTCGGTGTGGCCGGTCAGCTGAATGCTGGTGGCGTTGGACGACTTGGCGTTGGTGGCGGCGGCGGTGATGATCTTGCCGGCCTCGGCGGTGATGTCCGACTTGTTGAAGTCGAAGAACACCAGATAGGACTTGGCGATCGGGGCCTGGGCCACCGGCTTCGGCGCCGGAGCGGGCATCGGAGCAGGCATGGCGGCGGGAACGGCGGCCATCGGGGCCGGCTTCTCGACGCCGAACTTGTAGGTGAAACCGACCATCACGGCGTGAGCCTGATAGGTGGCCTTGGCGGTGCGGCTGCTGTTGACTTCGTTGAAGTCGCCTTCAGTGGTGCGCAGGTAGCGGTAATCGGCCTTCAGCGAGGTGGTCTCGTTGAGGGCGTAGGAGACACCGGCGATGCCCTGGTAAGCGAAGACGAGATCGCTATCCTTGGACAAGGTGCCCGCGTTGTTGCGGATCTTGTTGGCGAACACGTCGGCGCCGCCGGCGCCCACGCCGACGAAGGGGGTCCAGGCGGTGCCGGTGGCCAGGTCGTAATAGACGTTCGCCATCAAGGTGGCGGCATCGAAGCCGCCCTTGCCGTTGGTGCTGGCGAGCTTGTCGACGCCATTACCGCGCCAGCCAAGTTCACCTTCGACGCGGACCGGACCGAAGCCGTAGCCGGCCTGACCGAGGACGCCGTAACCAAGGTCATTGGTTTCCTTGGTCTTGCCCATGCTGTCCTTGAACTTGGTGTCCGGGACAACGTTGAGACCGGTCTCGGCGCCGGCATACCAGCCATTGGTCTGAGCCAGGGCGGCGGAAGACATGCCGACGATCATGCCGGCCGCGAGGATGCCTGAAAGAATACGCATGGTGTGGTCTCACCTTTCAGCGAGGAAGAAATGCGAATAAGGATTACCCGATGTTTTACCCGATTGTGCAGTGCGGCACAACGCCGCCGTTGGGGTAGTGGGCGTTTGAACGCGTCTTTTCGGCGACAGCGTTGCCAAAAAGTCACTCTCTAGGACGCAGCGACGTCTCCTCCGCCGGATTCGGCATCTGCCGCGATGGCCGCCGCATGTTCCGCCGCCCGCATTTCCGCCGCCTGACGGCGCAGGCGGGTAAAGGCGCGGATGCTCAGCGGTATGCTGATGCCGTAAAGCACGGCGACGATGGTGATGGTGGCCCACGGCTCGGTCACCAGAAAGGCGGCCAGGACGCCAACCAGCAGCAGCATCGGCAACACATAATGATGCGGCACGCGAAATCTCTTGCCCGAAAATGTCGGGATCTTGCTGACCATCAGGAATGACACCCCGATCAACACGATGGCGTTGAGAATCGGGCTGGCGAAGATGTGGTAGTCGCATTGGAAACTGAGCATCATCGGGATCAGCACCAGCCCGGCGGCAGCCGGGGCGGGGACTCCGGTGAAGAAATTATAGGCCCAGGGCGGCAGGTCGGGCTCGCCGATCATGGTGTTGAAGCGGGCCAGACGCAGTGCGCAGCACACCGAGAATAGCAGCACCAAGGCCCACCCCGCCGCACCGGCCCCCTGCATGGTCCACAGATACAGCAGCACGGCCGGAGCCACGCCGAAGCTGACGAAATCCGACAGCGAGTCCAACTCGGCGCCGAATTTGCTGGTTCCATGCAGCAGCCGGGCGATGCGTCCGTCCAGACCATCCAACACGCCGGCCAGCAGGATCGACGTCACCGCCATTTCCCATTTACCGTGCAGGCCGAACCGGATCGAGGTCAGCCCGGCGCACAGCGCCAGCATGGTCAGGATATTCGGAATCAGTTTGTTGAACGACAGGCCGTGAATGCGCGGCGTGCGGCGGGGTGGAAACATCAGCGATACTCTCCCTCGCGTTGCGGCTCATGGCCGGTCAGGTCGGCGATCACCGTTTCGCCGGCCAGGGCGGTTTGGCCCAAGGCGACCAGCGGCACGACGCCGTCGGGCAGATAGACATCCAGGCGGCTGCCGAAGCGGATCAACCCGAACCGCTCGCCGGTGCGCACGTCCTGGCCCTCGGTAAGGTCGCAACGGATGCGTCGGGCGACCAGCCCGGCAATCTGCACAAACGCCACCTCGCGCCCATCGGGCAGCCCCAGCCGCACCGACATGCGTTCGTTGAAGGCGCTGGCCTTGTCGAGCGAGGCGTTGACGAACTTGCCCGGACAATAGGCGCGCTTGAGCACTGTGCCCGAAACCGGGATGCGATTCACGTGAACGTTGAACACGCTCATGAAGATGCTGACCCGCGTCATCGGGGCGTCGCCCATGCCCAGTTCGGGCGGCGGCGGCACGGCGACGATCAATTGCACCACGCCGTCGGCGGGGCTGATGATCAAACCTTCGCGGGTGGGGGTGACGCGTTCCGGGTTACGGAAGAAGAAAGCACACCACAGGGTCAGCACCACGCCGACCCAGCCCAGCGGCGCCCACAGCCAAAACAGCAGCAGCGCGGCGGCGGCGAAGATCGGAATGAACCGCCAGCCCTCGGGGTGAATGGGGATGGTGATGTATTTGAGCACCGAAAATTCTTGCTCCTGCACGCTTCTCTCCCTTGTCTGAAGACGGCATCTTAGCCTGTCCGGGGGCGCTCGGTAAGGCGGCAATCGCGATGAGGTTTTTCCTGCCCGCCGAGGCGTGCTAGTGTCGAGACCTTCGCAGTTTCCCCCGATCGACCGCTCAGGCTCATCGATGACGAAAAAACACCAATTCAATCTTATGCTCGGCGACCGCCGGCTTCCCGTGGATATTCACGCCCTGGCGGTGGATTCCGATGGCGACGTGGTCGGTCTTGGCCGGCAAACCTTTACGTTCGGCTTTGCCTACCAGTCGATTTCCTATGCCGCGCATTACGTCGAGGCAGGGGATCTGGCCCATATCGATCTGGTCGGGCAGGTGGGGCTGTTGCCGTTCACCGCCGAATCGCTTGAGGCACGCTTGGCGGTAAGCCGCATCCTCGACGCCGCCAACTCGCATCTGGGGCCGATCTTTCGCCTGGAGGACGGCCGCATTGAGCTGTTCGGAGCGGCCGAGGTGGTGGTGCCGGTGACCGCCGTTGGGCTGGTCTCCGCTTTGGCGGCGTTCCTGCTGCGGGTGAAGCCTTATGTCGATTGCATCGACATCTATCTGGGGCCGTCCGCCGAGGGCGGCGAGGCGGGGCCGCGCCGGTTGCGTCCGGCCTATCGTCGTTCGGCCAACCGCCGCAAACGCTGATGCCGTCAGTGTTGCGGCGGCAAGTTGAACACTTGGCCGGGATAGATGCGGTCGGGATCGCGGATCTGATCTTTGTTAGCCTGGTAGATGACCAGATAGTCGAAGCCGCTGCCATAGGCCTTGCGGGCCAGACGCCACAGGCTGGCTCCGGATTCGACGGTGATCTTGCCTTCGGACGGTAGCGTGCCCGACGGCGAAAAGGCGATTTCAGCGCGTTCGCGGACCTTGCCGTCGGGACCAAGCTGGTCGGCGCGCACGGTGTGGTTTCCGCCGTTGACCGCCAGCGGGCGGGTTAGCTTCCAGCGCCCGTGCTCGTCGGCGAAGGCGTGGCCGATCGACTGGTTGTCCATATAAATCTGCACATGGCTCTTGGGCTTGGCCATGCCGGTGACCGACAGGCGGCCCTTATCGTCATATTTGACGGCGGCGATCGACACCTTGCCGGGCGGGGTCTTCGCCTCGGGGCCTTGCAGGATGTCGATGGAGCCGTCGGGGGCGATCTTGACCGCCAGCGAGGTGCTGTG
>DATGZW010000647.1:0-5542 GCA_035297005.1 Patescibacteria group bacterium | reverse complement strand
GTATGGTTAAGAGCACCTTGCGCCAGAACGATGACGACCGGGTCAACGAGTCGGGCTCCGATGACGGCTTGGATGCCTCCATCTGCGTCATCGACCACGCCCAGCGCCGCCTGACCTTCGCCGGAGCCAATTTGCCGCTGCTGTTCACCCAGCACGGCCAAATCAAGGAAATCTGCGGTGACCGCCACAGCTTGGGTTATCGCAGCTCGAAGTCCGACTTCATTTTCACCAACCATGTGGTGCCCTTCGAGGCCGGTCAGGCGTTCTACATGGTGACCGACGGGGTGACCGACCAGATTGGCGGCCCCACCGGGCGGTTGTTCGGCCGCCGCCGGCTGATGGCGGCGCTGGAAGACGGGCTGGCGCTGCCGATGCAGGGCCAGATGGATCGCATCCTCGACATACTGACTGCCTATCGCGGCCACGAAGCGCGGCGCGACGACCAGACCTTCTTCGGTTTCGTGCCCCTTACCGCCGCGCCGCGCGACGAAGAGAAGCAAACGCCCAAATCGTTCAAGTAACCAAAGGCGATCCCTGCTAGGATATGGCCTTCAACCGAAGGGTGGCAATCATGACCAACCGATCCACGACCATTTGGGATGAAAGTCCGGTTGAGCGCATGCTCATGAAGCTGTACCGCGTGCCGCCTGCGGAAAGCATCGGCGACGGCGGCTTGGCTCCGAACATGGGACCGTCGCGCGAAACTCCCAAAGCCGTCCGCGCCGCCGCTCGCCAAGAGTTGCAGCGCGAACTGACGCAGCCTTGGAATCATCTGTGGATCTAAGGTCTTTTCAGGGCGTCACATAGACCATCCAGCCCACGCCGAAGCGGTCGGTGAGCAAGCCGAAGCTGGGCGAGAAGAAGGTTTTCGCCAAAGGCATCCGCACCTCTCCGCCCTCGGCCAGCAGGGCGAACAGACGCTCGGCTTCGGCCACCTTGGGCACTGTCAGCGACAGGGCGAAGCCGCCGAACCCCACCCCGCCGGGACAGCGGCCATCCGACGCCAACACCGTCGATTCGCCGACGCGCAAATTCGCATGCATCACCTTGTCGCCGGCATTGGGCGGCACCATCGCAGGGTCGGGGCTATCCTTGAAACGCAGGAGCATCGTCACCTCGGCACCCAGTGCGCTACGATAGAACTCCAGCGCCTCCTCGCAATTTCCATCAAAGAACAGATAGGGTTGAACGGATATCGCTTTGTTTCCTCTTGGCTGTTCGGCGCCATGGTCGGCGACGTGCCGCGCTGCTGTCAATCGACCGTAATTGTTCCGCGCAATCGCTCGGCGGCGGGAACAAAGGCGCCGCTGACCTGTTCTTCCGAGATGCTGGCCATTCAGCCAAAAAGTTCGCGGGGAGGACATGATGCGACGTCGCGATCTGCTGCTGGCAGGCGGCACGTGGCTGGCTCTGTCAGGCTCTGCCCGCGCCGCCCCAAGTATCGGTCGCAGCCTGTCGCTGAAGAACGCCAATACCGGCGAAACCTTCACCGGCCGCTACCGCGACGCCTCGGGGCCGATGCCGGGGGCGATGGCGGATTTGGCCGAACTGCTGCGCGACCACCATAGCAACACGGTTGGCCCGCTCGATGTTCCGTTGATTGATCTGCTGGCCGACGTCATGGAGGCCAGCGGCCAAACCACGGCGACCATCCTGTCGGGCTATCGCACCCCCGAAACCAACGCCCGCTTGGCCGCCACCACCTTTGGCGTCGCCGAGAAAAGTCAGCATTTGCTCGGCCGCGCCGTCGATGTCTATTTCGAGCACCGCCTAGCCGATGCCGAAAAGGCGGCGCGCGGCACGCAGCGTGGCGGTGTCGGCTGGTATCCAGATTCGCGCTTCGTGCATCTCGACACCGGCCCCGTGCGCCATTGGGAGCTGCGGGCCGGCGGCTTCCGCACCATGCTGGCCGCTGCCCATCCATCGGCGGGAGGCCGCACGCTGGCCGACCGCCACGCCATCCAGCGTGCCCTGGCACGGCGCGATTTTCTCATCCGCCATCGGTCGAAATAGGCGTCCATCGGAGCGAATCGCGGCTCCCTTTCGGCATATTGCCCAGCGGTCGCCGCGGCACGATTTTTCCAATGCGGGTGGCGTCCTTCGACACCTCCGTATCCACTGTAAGGATGTCCCGTCATGAGCACGATCATCGGCCGCCATATCGACGCCTCGACCACCCCTGACGGCCCGAGTCTCGCCAGGACCGCCGTGTGCTCGGTGGTGCTGGCGCTGTTCTTCCTCAGCATCGGCGGCTGTATCAGCAGCAGCAGTCCCCCCGCCCCGGCGCCGAGTTCGACCGTCGTCGTGCCGAACGGCTCCACCGTCATTTGTTCCAACGGCTCCTCGCCGCCTTGCCGCTGAGCGGAGCGCGCCGCCGAACGGCCTTCATTGCCATCACCATGTCGGTGGCGCTGAGTGTCCTCGGCGGATGCGCCACACCGCCCCGCTTGGCCGAGCCGAGCGCCAGCGGCTTGGCCGAATCAAATGCCATTACCATTGCCGTCATCGACCGGGGCCGGCACACCGACATCGCCCTGCCCGCCGAGGCTTTGCCAGGCCCGCTCGCCAGCTTGCGGCAAGCTTTTCCCGGAGTGCGCCATCTGGTCTTCGGCTTCGGCGACCGCGCCTATTTCATGGCGCATGAGACGCCGTTTCCGGCAAGCTTGGCGGCATTGTTTCCCGGTCTGGGGGTTATCCTGGTGACGGCCTTGCGGGTGTCTCCGGCCGAGGCGTTCGGAGCCGAAAATGTTGTGGCGCTCCGCCTGACGCCACCCCAATTGCAGGCGATGAGCCGTTTCATCCAACACAGTCTGGTCGAACAGCCCGACGGATCGTTGCAACGCCTTGAAACGGGGCCGTATCCCGGCAGTGTGTTCTACGCCTCCGAGCAAACCTATGACGCCTTCCACAATTGCAACCGCTGGACCGCCGCCGCCCTGCGCAGCGGCGGCTTGGCCGTGGATCCCGACGGCGTGATCTTCGCCGCCCAGGTTCTGCGCCAAGCGCGCCGGATCGCGGCGCAACCCACTGGAATGCCGGGATAATGCCGTGTAGATTTACTCTTTCCTTCGCCGCAAGCTGGGCGAGGCCGGCGCGGAACCGGTCACAAGCGGCCTGCGGCGGAAAGAGAACCCAGCGAAAACAATGGTTTGGTGTGCCCCGTGTTCCTCCTCATCGATAATTACGACAGCTTCACCTACAACCTTGTCCATTACCTGGGAGAGCTGGGGGCCGATGTGCGGGTGTTCCGCAACGACGCGCTCACCGCCGAACAAGCGCTGGCGATGGCTCCCGAAGGCATCGTGCTGTCGCCCGGTCCCTGCGATCCCGACCGCGCCGGCATCTGCCTGGACTTGATCAACAAGGCTGCGGGAAAGGTTCCCCTGCTGGGCGTCTGCCTGGGTCACCAAGCCATCGGTCAGGCTTTTGGCGGCCATGTCGTCCGCGCGCCGCAGCCGGTGCATGGCAAGACCGCCGACATCAACCATGTCGGAGCCGGTCTGTTCGCCGGACTGCCGACACCGTTCAAGGCCACCCGCTATCATTCGCTGATCGTCGAGCGCGCCACCCTGCCCGACTGCCTGGAAGCCACCGCCTGGACCGAGGACGGCCTGATCATGGCCCTGGCGCACCGCGAGATGAACATCCACGGCGTGCAGTTCCATCCGGAAAGTATTGCCTCGGAGCATGGACATCTGATGCTGAAGAATTTCCTCGACATGGCACGCCAGCGCGCCGGGCACGCCGCCTGATGAGCAACGCCCTTGTGATCAAACCGCTGCTGGCCCGCGTCGCCCTGGGTGAGTCCCTGAGCGAGGCCGATGCCGAGACCGCCTTCGACATCATCATGTCGGGCGACGCCACCCCGGCGCAGATCGGCGGCTTCCTGATGGCGCTACGGGTGCGCGGCGAGACCGTCGCCGAGATCACCGGAGCCGCCCGCATCATGCGCGCCAAGGCGACCCCGATCGAGGCTCCGGCGGGCGCCATCGACACCTGCGGCACCGGCGGCGACGCCTCCGGCACCTATAACATCTCGACCGCCGCCGCCCTGGTGGTCGCCGCCTGCGGCGTGCCAGTGGCCAAGCATGGCAACCGCGCGCTGTCGTCCAAATCCGGTTCCGCCGACGTACTGGGGGCGCTGGGCGTCAAGATCGACGCCGACATCGAACTGGTGCGCGAATGCCTGTGGGACGCCCGCATCGGCTTTCTGATGGCTCCGCGCCATCACGCGGCGATGCGCCATGTCGCCGGGCCGCGCGTCGAGTTGGGCACCCGCACCATCTTCAACCTGCTGGGTCCGCTGGCCAACCCCGCCGGCACCACGCGTCAAGTCGTCGGCGTCTATGCCGAACAGTGGATTGCCCCAATGGCCGAGGTGTTGGGCCGTTTGGGGGCCGAGCGCGCCTGGGTGGTGCATGGGTCCGACGGCTTGGATGAATTGACCACCACCGGCCCCAGCCAAGTCGCCGAATGGCGCGACGGCGCCGTACACCGCTTCGAGGTCACCCCCGAAGCAGTGGGGTTGGCGCGCGCCGCCGCCGCCGATTTGAAAGGCGGCGATGCGGTCGCCAACGCCGCCGCCTTGCGCCGCCTGCTGGACGGCGAGACCGGAGCCTATCGCGACATCGTGTTGCTCAACGCCGCCGCCGCCTTGGTGGTCGCCGGCAAGGTGGCGACTCTCACAGAAGGCGTTGCCGCCGCCGCTCAAGCCATCGACAGCGGCGCGGCCCGCCATACGCTGGACCAACTGGTCCGCATCACCAACCGGGAGCAAGCGGCGTGAGCGATATTCTAGCCAAAATTTGCGCCGACAAGCGCATCCATGTCTCCGCCGCCAAGCTGAATCGCCCGCTGGCCGAGTTGGAGGCGATGATCGCCGAACAGACTCCGCCGCGCGGCTTAGCCGCCTCGCTCGACCGCACCGTCGCCTCGGGGCATTACGGCCTGATCGCCGAAATCAAGAAGGCCTCGCCGTCGGCCGGGCTGATCCGCCCCGATTTCGATCCGCCGAGCCTCGCCCGCGCCTATCTGGCCGGTGGCGCCAATTGCCTGTCGGTGCTGACCGATACGCCTTATTTCCAGGGCCAGGACGATTACCTGATCGCCGCCCGCAAAGCGGTGCCGCTGCCAGCCTTGCGCAAGGATTTCATGGTCGATCCCTGGCAGATCGTCGAATCAAGAGCACTGGGGGCCGATTGCATCCTGTTGATCCTGGCTGCGCTGTCGGACAACCAAGCCGCCGAGATGGAAGCCACCGCTCAGGATTTGGGCATGGATGTGCTGATCGAAGTGCATGACGAGGACGAGTTCGAACGCGCCATGCTGCTGCGCTCGCCGTTGATCGGTGTCAACAACCGCAATCTCAAGACCATGACCACCGATCTTGGCACCACCGAGCGTCTGGCCGCGCGGCTGCCGGTCGGCCGCGTGCTGGTGGCCGAAAGCGGGTTGAAGACCCCCGCCGACCTTGCCCGCATGGCCCGTTGCGGGGCGCGCCGCTTCCTCATCGGCGAATCGCTGATGCGTCAGGCGGACGTCA
>DATGZW010000646.1:0-12932 GCA_035297005.1 Patescibacteria group bacterium | reverse complement strand
TTGGCACCCCATCTCGAAGTCGCCGCCGGGAATCCACAAGAAGACGATACCTGTGTTGGGGTCGGTCCAGGCCGTTCCCGCCGCAGGTTCCGCGGACAGCGCGGATATCGTCGAAAGTCCGAGCATAACCGATATCATGATCGCGATCTTCGCCAGATATCTCGACATGGTGAAATCCCCGCAGTTGCCCAAACCTCCAGTCTTTCTGGAGTCGATGGGGAGCGCGATGACAATTCGCACTCATGCAGCAAAATTTTTGATAGCTGCTTATGTCGGTATTTTCCCCGGTGGCGTGTCTGAAGGCGGTACCCTATAGCGCTATAGCGACGGCTTTTGCTGCATGCTACATTCAATATATATAATATAGTGTTGGGGCGTTCCCCGAGAAGGAGTCTTTGATGGGGTTTCGATTCTTTGCCACCGGCCTGATGGTCGCCGTCCTCTCATCGGGAGCATTCCAGGCGCTCGCCATGGATGCCGCGTCGGTTCCCGAAGCCAAGCGGACAACCTTGGGGCTTTACCTCGGTTCGGAGGAAGTCCCCGGCTTCCTTTCTCCTCTGCAGGGGAAGGCGTTGTTCCTGGACGTCCGCACCCCGGCGGAGGTGGCCCTTGTCGGTATGGCCCAGTTGGCGGACGCCAATGTGCCCATCCTGCTTGGGCCGAGTTCAACCTTCGACGAGGTTAAGGGAACCTTCAAGCTGGCGCCCAATCCGGATTTTCTCGCCGAGGCCGAACGGCGTTTGGCCGGTAAGGGGCTGACCAAGGACGACGTCGTTGTCGTCATGTGTCGATCCGGCGATCGCAGCCCCATTGCGGCGAACGCTCTGGCCAAGGCCGGCTTTTCCCATGTCTGGTCCGTCGTCGATGGTTTCGAGGGTGATCTGGCCAAGGACGGTCCGGATGCCGGTCATCGGGTGGTCAACGGCTGGAAGAACAAAGGGCTACCCTGGGGATATCGTCTCGACAAGGCGAAAATGTACCAAGCCGCCGAATGAGCGGTGCGGAAAAGTAGGGCCGGAGGTTGGGAAAGAACCTCCGGCCCAGGAACTCGGCATGACCCGGACAGCTTCTTGATCGAGCTTGATGAGGGGAGTCTTAACGCGGCTGGCTGGGGTATCGCATTGATAATTGTTCGCCTTCCGCTGTTCTGGTGTTTCAAAATCGCCAATGCTCACAAGGTCGCG
The DNA here is from genome assembly GCA_035297005.1 of Patescibacteria group bacterium. GTDB lineage: Bacteria > Pseudomonadota > Alphaproteobacteria > Rhodospirillales > Magnetospirillaceae > DATGZW01. Next base: position 11,748 of record DATGZW010000646.1, on the reverse strand, counting down.
GTTGGGCCCCTTCTTTGCGTGTCCAACGGCCAGCGGCGTTGCCCGCCGCAGCCGCAGTCTCCGCCGCCGTGATGATGGTCGTGCCCACCGCAACTCGCGTCCAGGTGGCCTTCAAGTCCACGGCGAAAGGCGGGCAGGTGGCATTCGGCGGAGGCATGTTGCAAAGCATGAAACAGTCTGGACACTTCCGGATCATCACCGGCGGCCTGCAACAGACGATCATAAAGGGCGACGTTTTCGATCTCCGCCTGGACGCCGATGCGGCAGGCCTCTTTAATCGAATCTGGGGCTGTTAAGACCCGCTAACAAAACCATCTCTGGATGAATTTCCAGCAGACCATTGAGCACGCCAAGGTAAGAAAGGCGTGATGGATGTCGGCTCGTCGTTCGTAGCGAATGGCGAGTCTGCGGAACTCGGACAGCCAGGACAAGGTGCGCTCGACGACCCAGCGATAACGGCCGAATCCTTCGTTGCTGTCGATGCCACGCCGGGCGATGCGATCCTTGATGCCCCGCCGCCGCAAGGCTTGGCGACAGCGGGGATAATCGTATCCCTTGTCGGCATGCAGCTTGTCCGGTCGTTTGCGCGGTCGCCCGTAGCACTGACGGATCGGCTTCAAGCCGTCGATCAGGATCTCGAACATCATGGAATCGTGGACGTTGGCGGCGCTCAGGGCGCAGACGAGCGGGATGCCGTTCCGATCGACCAGGATGTGGCGTTTGGAGCCTTTCTTGCCGCGATCCGTCGGGTTGGAGCCGGTGTGTTCACCCCCCTTTTTGCCCGGTAGGATGCTGCGTCCACCGAAGCCCGGCTCCAGTCGATGGCGTTGGCTTTGCCCAGGCGATCCAGGCAGGCCCGATGGATTTTCTCCCACACTCCGGCGGCCTGCCAGTCCCGCAGGCGGCGCCAGCAGGTCATGCCGCTGCCGCAGCCCATTTCCTGCGGCAGCATTTCCCACGGAATGCCGCTGATCAGCACGAACAGGATGCCGGTCAGCACCTTGCGGTTCTCAACGGGCGGGCGACCACCCTTCGGTTTCGGACGGGCGGGCGGCAGATGCGGCGCGATCAGCGCCCACAGCGCATCGGTCACAATCGGTTTGCTCATGCTCTTCGAGGTAATCCCTCAAAGGCCGACGGCAACCCGTATCCCCTTTTGCGCACGGGGTTCTGTTAGCGGGTCTAAGTCGGTAGATGCGGTCGAGCGCGACATGCAGTTGACCAATCGTGTCGAACAGGAAGGTAACGATCCCCGGCCCCGCAGTCTGCGATGTCGGCATGTCGGCCATCTCTGCTGAGAGGCTCGGGTGATCCGATGACAACAGCCATGGCCCGGTGGCGGAAGAACCTGCGATCCAGATGCCGCCTTGGGCGGTGGTGGACGCGTAATGGAGCCAGCCGTCCGAGATTCCGCGCTCAAGGCGGTATCCGTTGTCGAAGGCGGCCTTCTGCGCCTCGGTGCGCACGATGAAGCCGGGAGGATTTTCCAGCGCTACCATCTCACAGATCGACCTTTAGCAATCTCTCTTCCGCAGGCGCACCGCAAATGACAAGGGATAACCAAGGCTTAGATTTGAATTCTTCCGGAGGCTCTGTGGTCGTGGTCACGATGTATTGAAATAGCGGTGCGGCGCCAAGTTTTTCGAGCATGCCGGCGAAGCTGAAGAGCCTGTGGTAGATCGAACGGCCAAGATCAGCCTCGCGCGGGCTGTCGTGAACGAGGAGACCTGGAAGACGAGTCCGCCCTTCAATGGTCATGACGAGGGCGGCGAGATCAAACGCAATGACCTTCAGGGATTCTATCGCAGCCGTCGATCGTTCGCCGCCCATCTGGACTCTGAGCGTGAGACCATTGCCGTCAAGTTTAACCTCGCCCCCGATTTCTCCTGGAACCAGTTCCCGAAGAACTGCATCGAATTTTTCCGACAGGGTGCGAATGGTTTCAGCGGAAGCGGTGCGATAAGCCGCAAGCGTTTCCCGAACTTTGACTAGGCCAGTCGCCGCTTCGCTGTGTTTTTTGGTCGCTTCGGCCCGTTCGGAAACCAATTTCCCATAACGTTCGGCATCGTCGACAAGACGTTGAGCGTCTCTGACAGCCTTTGATCGAGTGGATTGCGCCTTTTCCAGCGTAGCCACGCCACCCTCCAGCCGATCATATCGCTGACGAACAATGGCGATTTTCGCGTCCAAGGTTGGTTTGTCTCGCTCCAGTGCCTTTATCTCATTGTCTTCCCGCTCAATGGTCTGTTCAACTTGTCGGATATTGGATTGCAATGCCTCAATATCGCACGGTGTCAGTGATATCCCGCATCCCTCCGCCCGTACCGTGTCGATGGGAACTTTGCAAATCCGGCAAATGGGAACCTTCGCAGTGACGTATTCGGCGTGCGCTTCAGGGAGTTCCGCGCGCAACATCGCCAGAACCTTATTCTTCTCTTCGATGCGGATGCCAATCCCCTTACGTTCTGCTTCAAGAACGTCAAGTTCCCGCTTTGCCTTGTCGCGGTCACCGCGCGTTCGCTTGATGTCCGTCGACTTAACTTCATCTGGGAGCTTCAGCGTTCTGGCAAGTCGTTCGGCAGCGGTCGTCTTGAACGCGGTGGCATCCAGTCCAGTCCCCGCAGCATGGCCGGCGTTTTCACCGAATATGGCCAACAGAGCCACGCGCGTTCGTTTAATTTGCCAGTCTAGCCGCTCCAACTCTGTTTTCAGGTCGCGTTGCTTCGCATCATCGGCCTCTTCTGTTCGGCGGACAGCGATTTCATCCGTGGACAGTGCCCCGATGAGAGACCTGACAATGACAAGACGATCATCTACAGAGCGCCCGACCGGTGAGCGGGAGGCGGTATCTGGATGCCGCCACTCAAGGTGATGGCCGAAACGGCACTCCTGATCTCTGGTAACCCAAGCCAACGCGGCTCCCCACGCGGCGCCTTCTGCTCCGGGGATCAATGATGTTGCGGCCCCGATCACGGCACGGGTAATGACATCGCGCAGCGGCCTCATGCCGGTGGGAACCGCATTCTCCTGAAAGGCGTCATCAAGGGTGCCCCCTTCGGTGACGATATCCCGGCGGCGGTCGCTGAGTGCCCGGACAACGGCCCAAATCCGTCCGTTGACAACGACCTCGGCGCCCACGTGGCCTTTAGGGAGCTTTTCCAACACGCGCTGCCTTTGACCATCGGTCGCGTAATTTTCCTCACCGAGGCAATAGCGAAGAAGGCGGCAGAAGGTGGTCTTGCCGCTTCCATGGCCAATTGTGGCTTCACCGGTTCCACCGGACTCCGGCGACCAGACGATGTTGAGACCAGGCTTCAACGACACATCTTGGATGACAAAACCCGGTTCACGCCAAATCACCAAACGCCGAATCCATAGCGCCGGTTGGTCACGCGCGACATCGGGCACGATCGTAAAGCCAGGCTTGAGAAATAGATCACGCTGCTGCATGGTTTCTCACCCAAGACGCGTCGTCGACCGCTAAATCCAATGCCGTATCGTCTAAAGAAAGAGATTCGAGCGCCTTTAGGACAAAACCAGCCCGACCATCCGGCCAGCTTTCCGTGAAGCAATCGCCGATCCGAGGGCCGGCCGCCCATGTTTGCGCAGCACTATCCACAATGATCGCCCCCATACCAATAAGCTGTGCGACCGCGTCGCGCCAAACGGCATTCATTCGCGGCGCCAAGGCAACAACATTGCCTCCGGCGGCAGTGTCCGCCGCAGAGCCGACGAGACGGCACCAAGCGGCGTGATCTGCCCCCACGAGGCGGCGGGTCAGATACCGAGGCTCCAGGGCAAAAAGGGCAGATAGGCGTACCGTGGCCGCCGGGGTCGGCCCGGGCAGGGCTTTGATAAGGGCAGCAAGCTGGGCTTGTGCCGTTGCCGCGGTGATGGTGTCGTCCGACCGTGCCCAAGCCCCATCGGGCAGTGTTGCGGGGTCAAGCGGCATTCGTCGCGAGGTAACGTCAGTTTGGCTAGCGGCGGTGACGATGGGCAATTCAGGTTGATGGAGTTCCGTCCGCTCCATCCGATCCCAGGCTTCTAAGACCAGTCGTGCGGTGCGGTATTCGCCGAACTGGCGGATCTCGTTGTTTTTCAGACCACGAAAGGTCTCGGATGGATAGTCCTCCCCCTTAACGTCTGCGGGATCAAGAATATAGCGCAACTCATCTCGCGTCAGACCGTAGGCGCGAGCGTACCAAGCATCCAATTCGGCTCGAAGGTTGGCGCGCCGCTCCTCCCCCCACGTGAACGGTGGCCCCTCGTAGCCAAGGTCTTTAGCGAATGCAGCCATACTGTTGCTAGTGTAGATCAGTTCAAGGACATGCGCTGATATGAACGCCCGATCCGTTTTGGTGTAGGACAGACGGGTAAGGATGGGAAGTTGTTTTAGTATGGTAATTGTGAGAGATGTTCCGCCAACTTTTTGGCGCGCACAGTAGTCGACAACAATTGACGATAAATTTGCCGCAACTAACGCGGAGTCATCGGCGTTACTCCATATAAATATAAGAGGCGCCTTGTGACCAACCGCCGTTCTGGGAAGGGCTGTTGCGATCACTGTCCTCTCGTTCGTGGCATTAGTGATATCTCGCCAGCAGGTCAGCCACTTCCTGCTCCAGCCTTGAGCATCCAGCCGGCTGATGACTTCGTTCTCCGGCACCCAATACCTTGGAGTTGGCTCGAACTCAGGATTCACCTTTTCATCAACGGTAGCATCGCGGCTGGAAATTCCGTCATAGGTGGCCCAGCGATGATCGAGTTGATGTATCATCTTGGCCTCGTATAGCGGCACGTAGCGGAGAGGCGCATTCTCACTGCCGCCAGACAAGTCGAGATGCTGAACATCTCGTCCTCCTGTCAGAACGAGGCTTCGTTGAGCTGGCGCTGTTCCCTCAGGAGCTATCCAATCCGCACCATCGCGCATATATCCGGATTCGGCGAGTTGCACAGCGGTGCGGAACCATTCCGAATCCTCGGCCATGTGCCAGATGCGAGTGTGGAACGTTGCGCCCCACGGGTTGCCGCCCCCCTTATTCCCCTCGTCGATGAAAACCGGCACGCGGGCGTAAATCTTCGCCGTCAATTCGGCATCCGTCTTGGAACGGAAAGTCGGCGCAGTCTTGGCGTTCGGGTTAATGCGGGCGATGTCGTCCGGAGAAAGCGAGAACCGTCGCTCGGGATCGGAGAGTTGAGATACATCGGTCAGGAAGAATGCGAACTTGGCATCCAGAACATCACGCCCAATCGTCAGAAGGCAGAATTTGATCCGACTGTCGATTGCAGGAAAAATTCGTTGACGATTCTCGAAATCGAACAGCGATGCAAGCCGCTTGCTGTCGACAAGAGCAGCGAAGAACGGTGCAGTGGTTGCGTCGGTCGCAATCCCCGTGGGCACGATGACACCGGCACGCCCGCGGACGCCAATAAGGCCCGCAAAGAGTTCGGCAAAAAGAGCATAAGTGTTCACGTCACCTCGACCGGCGAGCGGAAAACGCCCCCCTTCATCCGTGATCGCCGTCGTCTTTCCCTGTGCCGAGGGTGTAATGCGATCTCTGCCGGGTACTCGCGCAAACACCGAAGACGCCTCAGCAATGCGCTTGGCTGTCTCGAACGCCTGATACAGAACTCGTTGACGGGAGCCTTGAGCCGAATGTCCCAGGGCAGCGATCATCCGCCCGCGAGCGGCTGCGGTTGGCGCTTCGGCAATGGCCGGCTCAAGCGCGGCGAAGAACTCCTGCTCCTGCAACTTGATCCGTTCCCACGGTGGATTGCCGAGCACCACGTCGAATCCACCGCCAGCCATGACGTCCGGGAACTCCAATGGCCAGTGAAAGGCACTCGCCGCCGCGGCGAGGTCAAGGGCGCTGGCTTGTAGCGGAGCATGAATTTGCCGACCGGCAATGACCTGCCAGACATGGCCGGTAGTGGGAATGGCGACAGTGTTGGCGTTGGCCGGGACGCCCCCGATCTTAGGGGTGAGAAAGGCTGCAACATACAGATCGCAGGCGACCTTCCACGTCCACGAGCGGGGATCTGACCGAGCGGCTGTGAAGCGGCGGCGCTTCTCGGCAATTTCCTCCGGGGTGTCCTCGGGGAGGGCGCGAAGCGCTCGGGCGGTGCCTGCAATCGGAGGAGCCGGTGGGAGCCTGCCGCCGGTGCCGGCAAAATCCAGCGTCCCTTGGCCTTCCCGTTCTGCTTTGTTGCGCTTGGCAAAATGCTTGGCGGTTTCCTTGTCGTCGCCGGTCAATGGCTTGTAAGCAGCGTCGGGAATCCCCTTGTGCAGAACCTCCAGATCGAACACTCCGAGCAAAGAGTCGCCACAACGGATGCTGGCGTCGAGGAAGCCCAACGGCTTGCCGGGTTCCATGGTTTCGATCCACAGTGCGACCTTGGTCAGTTCTACCGCCATGGGGTTGCGGTCGACTCCATGGATGCAGGAGCGGGCCACGTCGCGCAGAGCGTGGCGGAAGTCGTCGGCCGAGGCGACACCACCAGCACGAGCGCGGGCGACGCGGGTAGCAATGCGTCGGGCGGCGGCCAGCAAGAAATGGCCGGAGCCGCAGGCGGGATCGAGCACGGTCACCGATAAGAGGCCGGCCGCGGTGTCCTCAGCCTCCGCCTCAACTCGGTCGAGCACGGGATCGAGCGCGCTATCCAGCAGGCATTGAACCAAGGCGTCCGGGGTGTAATAGCTGCCGGTGGTCTTACGGGTGTTGCCCTTGGTCTCGCCTCCTACGGCGAAAGCCATTGCTCTGCCGTCCTCGGCCAAGCGCGGGGTTAATTCCAGTAGGCTTTCGTAGACCGACCCCAGTTCCTCGGTCTCCATGTCGCGCCAGTTCACAGGCATCAGGGTGGCGTCATCGCGGAGCCATCCCAGTCGGAAGATCGCTTCCATCAAGGCGCGGTTGGACAGGCGTGTGCCTTCAAGATCGGGCATGACGTCGTTGGCGAACAGACCACCCAAGGCAGTGAGGCCAAGCCGCTTCTCGCCGCGGGCAAGGGCGGTGAACACCACCAGCAGCCCCTCCCACCGATCATGATGGTCGTCGCGGGCCGAACGCCGGATGGCGCGATCACGCAGCGAGGACAGCGAATAGCCTTCCGCATACAGACGGCGCGCAGACGGCGGGGCCTCCGGCGGGTGCAGCAGGCCACGATCCTCGGCCACCAGCAGAAAAATTAGCCGGTAGACCAGACGCAGGAGTTGGCCGAAGAACTCGGTGAGCGGCAGTTCGCTTTCCTGCACGCGACGGCGAAGTTCTGAATTACCCGATAGGAACCCGCTGCCTAAGACCAGCAGGGCTGCTTCTACGCCTTCGCGTAAACGCTCACGGGCCGCTGCCCCCTCGTGGCTTCCCGACTCGCGCCATCGTTCCAATGGACAATCCGTGAGAGGCAAACCAGTGGTGCCGAACCGACTTGCATGAACGAGGAGCCACAGCGCAGTGAAATCGGCGAACGCTTCGGCATCGAACATTTGGCGCAAATTGGCTTCGATGTAAGCTGGTCGCGTCAAGCTGTCATTGTCACGGACAAGTCGCAGGTACTCGCCGTTGCAGCAGAAGCCCCATAGGGTCTCGTCACAGGCATTTAGCCAATCCTGGATGGCCGAGGCAGACGACCGGCGGCGTCCGTCGCTCGGCAGATGGTTGCTGGCACGGTCGAGTCCGTCGCTGGGGGGCACGACGACGACGGGCACGCGTCCGTCCAACGCCTCCAGCGTTACCGGGTATTGGCGTCCGTCGAGGGTGCGGCTTCCCACGCGGCTGATGTCAGCGAAACCGAACACGTCGCGGAGCAGTGCTTCGGTGAACTTCACCGTCGCCGCTGTGGAGGGCGTAGAGGAAGCATTCAGCTCTTGGAACAGCGCCTGGGCAATGCGGAAATAGCGCGCGACCTCATCACGCAGATTGAGGCCCTTTGGAATGCCGTAGTCGGCCTCGGTCTGGCCACCGGCTTCCCGGATGGCTATTTTGGCCAGCATGGCGGGAGCGATCAGGGAGCCTTCAACGGTGAGCGCGTCGAAGGCGAGGAATGCCGCCTGTTTGTTCCTGCGCATTTTCAAACCCCTGCCGGAACGAGAACGAAAAGGCCGACGACATCCGCCGGCAACACAGCTTCCACGCTTACTCGCGAGACACCGATCCCCGCCGCCCTGACGCGGGAATGATCCTTGGCCAGCTCCTGTGCACGATTCTTTGAATGCTCGGCGATGGCCTTTGGCAGTGCGGCCTTGATCCGCAAGGTCGCTTCGGCCACGAGGCGGGTGCGCGCCACCTCTGCCAGATTGCCGCTGGCAACATGATCCAGATGCGCTCGCGCCAACTCACCTGAATACACCGCTTGCTCTGAGGTTCCCTCAAAAGCAAGGGCGCCCGCCTCCTCGACCAACAACAACCGCTCCTTCCGTCCATGGACGACCAGTTTGAATCGCAGGCGGAGAATGGCGACCGTGGTCATGGTCTTGACCGCCGAGGTAAGCCATGCCCCTTGGCGACCGAGGGCTGGCACCGGAGCGGCGCTGGGATCAAGCGCCGCCTCCAGCAACGCTTCCGCGAGCGTGGCGGAAAGGGGGTGGCTTCGAGTGATGACCCGCGTGCCCGCAGGCGCTGGCTTGTCGAACACAATCTTCACCGTCCCTTCCTGTTCGCGGGCGGCCAAGCGTTCGACGACACCGGATGGAAGCGCGTGGAGGTGGGCGCGGAACGTCCCGTTGCTTGCGGCCTCCAGGGGGGCGTCGAAGCGACTCATTGATCTCTCGACGAAACGGCGTACTTCGTCGGGGCCGCCGAGCACCTCTCGCCAGCGTCGCCATTCCGGTGCAACTTCCTCCGGTTTGATAACGTTCTGTGCGAAGCGGGCGCGCGATCGGCGCTCGCCTTCCTCGGCATCCCGCCAGCGGGATTCCATGTTGGCCACGTCGGCGCCAAAGCCGAGATCGAGTGAGAGCTGCCGACGGTTACCGCCCTTACGAAGGAAGACGGCGTTCATCAGTGCGCCGGTGACGGCCCCACGCTCCTCGGGCAGGGGGACGGTCACGCCGGTCGCCTTACGGATCGTCTCTGCCTTGCGCAGGATGACATCGAGGACGGCCCCGTCGATGGCGCTGTCTGGCGAATAGAGCAGAACGGAGCGCACCTTCTTCGAGGGCTGGCCGAATCGGTCGACCCGACCCTCCCGTTGCTGGTGTCGGGTCGGGTTCCACGACAGGTCGTAGTGAAGCACGGTGTCAAACAAGGATTGGAGATTGATACCCTCGGACAGGCAGTCGGTGGCCACCAGCAGGCGCTGGTCGGATTCGGCCATGTCCTCGACCCGTGCCCGCCGCTCCTCCGATGGCAGGGCGCCGGTTACCGCCTCAACCCTGATTTTGGGGAACGCCTTGCGCAGTGCGGCAGCGACATGCTCCGCCGTGGCGATGAAGCGGCAGAACACCACCGGATTGGCGCCTTGAGCCAATAGCGGCTTCAAAATTTCGACCGTCGCCTTCAATTTCGGATCTGGGGCCTGCACCAATTGCTCGGCCTGCGCCAGCAGCGCCGCCAAGGGGCCAGTGTCGTCGATGCCCGAGGCAGGCTCGACATCCACTGCATCTGACTCATCAGCATCGTCGTCGAAGACCTGCTCTTCCAAGCGGTCTGGATCAGAGGCGAGGCGGTTGCGCAGGGCCGATGCGGCTGCCGGAGGAGAGGAACCGACACAGCGCATCAGGGCCAGCGTTCCCCAGAACGCCAGGCGGCGATGCCGCATGTCCGGCCCGGCCCCCTCGACCACGCCGAGACAGTAGTCAAGGACGGCATCGTGGAAGAGCCGATGCTCCTTGTTTAGCGTATAGGTGACCTCCGCGCTTTCGTGTCTTGGGAAGGCACGTTCCTCCCCCCAGTCCTTGCCAGTGATGTCGATCCGGCGTCGCTGGACGAAATGCGACGCCAGCCGAACCCGGAACGCCTCATCGTCCATCGACCCGCCGGAGAACTGGGGATCGAGAAGGCCGAGCAATCGGTCAAAGGCTTCATTGTCGCCGCTGTGTGGGGTAGCCGTGAGCAGTACCATGTGCCGCTCGGTATCTTCCGCGAGGCGTCTCAGCAGGTCGAAGCGCTGCTGGCGGCCCTGATGGGTGCCGACGCAAGCATGCGCCTCATCGACCACCACCAGCTTTGGACAGGCGCGGGCGAAGCTGTCACGGCGGCGGTCGGCCTTGATGTAGTCGAGGCTGACCACCGTGATCGGGTGGGCGTCGAACAGGGTCTGCGATGCCGGAAGGCCCCGTTCCAGCCGCGCCGCCGAGGCGGCGGTCACTGCCACGGCATCGAGGTCGAATTTGGCGCGCAGTTCCCCCGTCCATTGCTCCACAAGATGGGGGGGGCACAGGACTGTCAGCCGTTCGGCCTCGCCGCGGTCGATAAGCTCGCGAAGAATCAGTCCCGCCTCGATGGTTTTGCCGATGCCGACGTCGTCGGCGACGAGCAGCCGCACGACGGGGAGACGGAGCGCCATGAGCAGCGGCACAAGTTGGTAGGCGCGCGGCTCGAAGGACAGGCGTGCCGCCGAGCGGAACGGCCCCGCACCGCGCCGCAGGGACATTCGTAGCGCATCGGACAGGAGCCGCGCCGCGTCCTGCGTTGCCACCTGCTCCGGGCCGGGCAGGCCGAAGTTGGCATGGCGGATGGGTTCCCGCTCCAGCGCTGGGTGGATCAGTTGCACGTCTGCCTCGGCGCCTGATAGCGGTCGGAGGCGGAGCCACTCGGTTTCCGGCGAAGGCAGGACGACCCATTCCCTGCCGCGTGCACGGACGAGGTCTCCGGGGGCGAAATCGACGCTCATCGAGAAACTCCAAGCAGGTCGCTCAGATGTGGCGGCGGGGTCTCACCAGGCTGTGCAGGCAATTCGGCGATGGTGAAGCCGATGGCCCTGGCTGCCTCGGCGACCTCGCCCGAGATCGCTCCGACATGGGCCGCCACAAGATGCCCGCGCCATACCAACGGCAGGATGACCCCATCTATTGCCAGAGGCTGGGCATCCGGTAAGGGGATCCGCCAACGGTCGAAGGCTTCCGGCCAAGCGTCGCCGCCCGGTGCCGCCCGCCGAGCGATCGGCCTGACGGTCGAGCGGGCGAGGCGTAGGAGGGTATTTTTTACATCTGGGTCGTGGCGATCGATGAACTCATGGTCGGGCTGATTGTAGTAAGAGAGCAGGCAGCGGTAACACCCCTTCACGCACCCAGCCTCCGGCTCGTCCTCAAGGAGGGCCGAGTCTCCCGCCTCGATCGCCGCGTCGATGTTCCGGAAGTGCATTAAGCCAAGGGCGGCCTTGGCCACGTTCGCCAAGGCACCCGGTTCGCCGACCAGCCGCCCGAGGACACCTGCCCCGCCTTCCGTGGCTTCAAAGGTCAAGATTGCCCGCCTGTTGTCCCGCGAGGGGACTGGCTCGCTCAGGGTCTCGCTTTCCTCCAGTTGGAAAACCAGATCAAGCCCGCGCATCAGCGCATGTTGCAAGGTGGCCATCGCGTTCAGCGACAGCTCTCCCTCGGCGAGACGCAACAGCGCGGCGTTTTTATTATCCTGGACGAAGGGTACGACTCTTTGCTTGGTCACCGCGCCGTCAGTGGAATCCTCCTGGTCTCCATCCTCGGGGCCTGCCGTCCAGCGGCCCGTGGCTGGGTCGATTCCGAAGCCGAGGATGGACTTCTCCTTGCGTCGCCGCAGACCCTTGTTGATGCGGCTGATGGTGGCTCCAGCGGCA
>DATGZW010000645.1:0-21348 GCA_035297005.1 Patescibacteria group bacterium | reverse complement strand
CCAGCCACGTTGGCGTTGCCGGCACCCAAATCGCTCTTGATGGTGACGCCCGAGAACTCGGCATTATAGGCCAGACCGTAGACATACAGATCGCCAGCCAGCTGACCGTTCGAGGGGTCGATGCTGTTGGAGAAGTTGCTGGTGATCGAAGTGTGACCGGTCTGGGAGTTCTCGATATTCGGCGTGTAGCTGACGCCGGCCGACAGGCCATGGAAGGCCGGGGTGATGTAGATCACCTTGTTTTCGGTACGGTCGTCGCCGGCATAGGTGCGCTGACGGGTGTCGGAATGACCAGCGGGGGCGGCAACCCAGTTCATGAAGTTGCCGTCCTGGCCACCGATACCACCGACATCCGGCGAACCGCTGTGGATCAGGGCGCCGACGTTGTCCTGCTCGCCCACTTCCAGGGCGCCGAAGCCGCCGGAGACGGTGGCGAAGGAACGCTTGCCGTCGCCATTGGCGCCGGTCGAGCGGACCGAGCGGCCCTGGCTGCCGTTGGTGTCGACTTCGACGCCGACGCTCAGACCGTTGTCGAGCTTGGTCGAACCCTTGAAGTCGATTTCGACGTCGTCCTGGACGTCAACCTTGGCGGAGCCTTTGCCGGTCTGCGTGGGGCTGAGAACCGCGCTGTCCTTGTTGGTGGCGTAGCCGACCCACTGGTTCATATAGCCACCGATGTCGAGCTTTACCGGCTCGACAGCCTGGGCGGAGCCCGCTCCGAGAGCAATCAGGGCGGCGCTGGCGAAAAGAACCTTCTTCATGAAATTCCCCTTGGTTTTGTGAGACTGCCGCTTGGCGCAGCTTGCGCCCCACCGACGTTGACCCGTCTTTTGTAACCCACCTGCGGCAAAGCAAAAGGCTAATCCGAAAGAGGTGTGTTTAAAATGGCATGCTGTTGTTATTTTAACACAGTAACGCCGTCGCGACGCCAAAATGGCCTAATTAATAGGCAATTTTTCGTATGCCACGCATATGTCCATATATTTTTATTGGGTATTCAGCGGTGACCAAACATCGGACCACACAAAAAGAAAGGGCGGCCCTAAGGCCGCCCCTTCCTCAACCAAGTGCGTAACTTCGATTAGAAGTCGACGCGCAGACCGGTCACAACGGCATAGCCCTTGTTGGCATTGGCAGAAGACTGCCCGCCAGCGCCATCGGTGTAAACAACGCGAGACACGCTGTTATGCCAAGCAACGCCCGGGCCCATGGTGTAGGCACCCGACAGGGTCCAAACGCCAGTGCTGTCGGCACCGCCGCCATCGCCAGCGCCAAGAGCGGCCAAACCATCGTCCTTGGAACGATCGGCGAAGTAGCCCAAGCTGACCGCATACGGGCCAGTGGCGTAAGCGACGCCGGCATCCCACGACTGACCAGCATAAGCGGCGGTCTTCGTCTGGGCATTGTTGGCGAGGATGTTATTACCCGCACCCTCGACAGAAACAACGGCGGTCGCTTTGTCGCCCACATGACGGTTCAGGATAGAACCACCGAAGGTGAAGCCGGCATAACCAACCTGCAAGCCGCCCTGATAGAGGTCCAAGCCAGCAAGGTTGGCCTGAGCCGCGCCGAGGTCGGCCTTGATGCTGACGCCACCGAAGGTGTTGGTGAAGGCCAGACCAGCGCCGTAGACATCGCCGCCGAAGTCGGAGCCGTTAACCGAACCGGAGTTCAAGCTGTTGGCAGTAGCCTGGTTGGAAGCAATGCTGGTGTGGCCAGACTGCCCCAGCGAAGCGTTGGGCACATAGCTGGCGCCGGCGGCCAGACCGTAGAACGACGGGGTCACGTACGAAATCTTCTGCGTACGATCGTCGTAACGGCTGGTGTTGGTGGCAGTGTAGACGCGGTGCTGGGAAGGAGTCTGCACCCACTGGAACCAACGACCGTCCTGCAGGCCAACATCGCCAACATCGGGAGCCGAGTTGTGGATGATGTACAGGGCGTCTTCACGCTCGCCGATGATCGCCGCGCCGAAGCCGCCGGACACAGTGGCGAAGGAACGCTTCACGTCGCTGTTGCCGGTGGTGGTGGTGGTGGTGTTGGTGTGGCCCGCGGCAACGTTGCGGCTGTCCTGGCGCTGCGAACCGAAGGTGTCGACTTCGACGCCGACGGTGATGCCGTTGTCCAGCTTGGACGAACCAACGAAGTTCACGTTGACGTCGCTCTGCACGTCAACATTGGTCTTGTTCAGGCCCGAATCATTGGTGGCGAAACCGACGTCTTCAACCATGTAACCACCGATGGCCAGCTTGACCGGATCAGCGGCATTGGCCGACACGGCGCCGAAAGCGATCAGCGCGGTGGTGGCGAGAAGAACCTTCTTCATGCTATCTCCTGTTCTTGTTGTGCGGATCGCCGTTAGGGCGTTCCATTCACTCCAAAGATTGACTACGCCAGGAAGCCACGCCCCGAACGGCAAGTCAACGTTGTGGAATCGTCTGGTGTGATAAATGCCGCCCACTGTGGCGTAAACGCAACACATCATCGGGCTGAGGGCGTTTGTGCCAAGGGCTAAGGATGCCCTTGGACCAGACAGGCGCGTATGATACGAGAAAGGTTCGCCGCCAGTGGCCTTTGGTCATGCGCAGCCGGCTGAAGACAGGGGTCCGGAAGAGTCATGTTGATTGCCAAAAAAATGCGGGTCGCCTTGGCCCTTGCCACCATCGTCGGGCTTAGCGCCTGCGGCCAGACACAGGCCGTGTATCCGGACAAGCGTCCGGGCGAAACCACCCCGACCTGGGGTGACCAGAAGCAGCCGACCGTGTTCGGTGAAGGCGGGCTGGACCTGTTCGGCAACAAGAAGAAGACCGACGGAGAAGGCGGCGGCGCCGGTATCGGCGTCAACAGCTTCCTGTGGCGCGCCAGCCTGGACACCGTGGCCTTCCTGCCGCTGGCCTCGGCCGATCCGTTCGGCGGCGTGATCATCACCGATTGGTATTCGCCGCCCGAAACCCCGACCGAGCGCTTCAAGCTCACCGTGTTCATCAGCGACCGCACCTTGCGCGCCGATGGCATCCGCGTATCGGTGTTCCGTCAGGTGCAAAACTCGGGCGGCGACTGGTCCGACGCCGCCGTCGATCAGAAAACCAATACGGACATGGAAAACGCGATCCTGTTCCGTGCCCGCGAACTGCGCACCGCCGCCAACGCGGCCAAGTAAGTGACGACAGGTGGGGCCGGCGCCGCAAGGCTCAGCCCCACCCGCCGCTCGATCCGTTCCATCCATAGATAAAGAAGCCAAGGCCATGCCGCCGCGCGACCAAGAGCGCTACAACGTCCGGGAAACCGAAGCCAAGTGGCAATCCGTGTGGGAGGAGCGCCAGAGCTTCGCCGCCAGTGAGAACGATCCCCGGCCCAAATATTATGTTCTTGAAATGTTCCCATATCCGTCGGGGCGCATCCATATGGGGCATGTGCGCAACTATACCTTGGGCGATCTGGTGGCCCGCTATAAGCGGGCGCGCGGCTTCAACGTGCTGCATCCGATGGGTTGGGACGCCTTTGGCCTGCCGGCGGAAAATGCTGCCATCCAGAACAATGTCCACCCGTCCAAATGGACGCGCGAGAACATCGCCTCGATGCGCGAGCAGCTCAAATCGATGGGCTTGTCCTATGATTGGAAGCGCGAAGTCGCCACCTGTGAGCCGGAATATTACCGGCACGAACAGAAGATGTTCCTCGATTTCCTCGCCAATGATCTGGTTTACCGCAAGGAATCCTGGGTCAACTGGGATCCGGTCGAACACACCGTGCTGGCCAATGAACAGGTGATCGACGGCTGCGGCTGGCGTTCCGGGGCTCCGGTGGAAAAGCGGCTTCTGAACCAGTGGTTCCTCAAGATCACCGATTTCGCCGAAGACCTGCTGAAGGGTCTGGAGCAGTTGGAACGTTGGCCCGACCGCGTCCGCCTGATGCAGGAAAACTGGATCGGCCGGTCCGAAGGTTTGCGTCTGAGCTTCACCTTGGCCGACCGCGCCGACGCGCTGGAGGTCTACACCACCCGCCCCGACACCCTGCATGGCGCGGCTTTCGTCGCCATCGCCGCCAATCATCCGCTGGCCGCCGAACTGGCGCGAAACAATCCGGCGCTGGGCGAGTTCATTGCCGAGTGCAACCGCATCGGCACCAGCGAAGCGGCCATCGAAACCGCCGAGAAGAAGGGCTTCGCCACCGGCCTGACCGCCCTCAACCCGGTGGTCGAGGGGCAGCGCCTGCCGGTCTATGTGGCCAATTTCGTGCTGATGGATTACGGCACCGGCGCCATCTTCGGCTGCCCGGCGCATGACCAGCGCGACCTCGACTTCGCCCGCAAATATGATTTGCCGGTGACCGTGGTGGTTGCGCCCAAGGACGTCGATCCAGCCTCGATCGTCATCGGAACCGAGGCTTACGCCGAAGACGGCGTGCTGGTCAATTCCGGCGATTTGAACGGATTGACGGTGGCCGAGGCCAAGGCCCGCGTCATCGATGCCATGGAAGCGCGCGGCATCGGTCAGCGCGCCGTCAACTACCGCCTGCGCGACTGGGGCGTGTCGCGCCAGCGCTATTGGGGCTGCCCGATCCCGATCATCCACTGCGAAGCCTGCGGCGTGGTGCCGGTGCCGGAAGCCGATCTGCCGGTGCGCCTGCCCGAGGATGTCAGCTTCGACAAACCCGGCAATCCCCTCGCCCATCACCCGACCTGGAAGAACGTCGCCTGCCCGTGTTGCGGCAAGCCGGCGCGGCGCGAGACCGACACCTTCGACACTTTCTTCGAATCGTCGTGGTATTTCGCCCGCTATTGCTCGCCGCAGGAAACCAGCCGCGGCTTCACCGCCGAAGCGGCCAACCATTGGTTGCCGGTCGATCAATATATCGGCGGCATCGAACATGCCGTGCTGCATCTGCTGTATTCGCGCTTCTTCACCCGTGCGCTGAAGCATTGCGGTTATCTGGATGTTGAGGAGCCGTTCGCCGGCCTGCTCACCCAGGGCATGATCTGCCACGAGACCTATAAGGACGTGGACGGCAAGTGGCTGTTCCCCACCGACGTGGAGCGCAACGCCGACGGCGCTTTGGTCGAAATCGCCAACGGCCGCCCGGTCACTTTGGGCCGCTCGGAAAAGATGTCGAAGTCGAAGAAGAACGTCGTCGATCCAGCGGGCATCATCGGGACCTATGGCGCCGACACCGCCCGCCTGTTCATGCTGTCCGACAGCCCGCCCGAACGCGATTTGGACTGGACCGAGTCCGGCATCGACGGCGCCTTCCGCTACGTCAACCGGCTGTGGCGCATGGTAGTGGTGCCACCGGTGGAACTGCCGCCAGTCGGCAGCCCGCGCCCGGCGGCCTTGGCCGATTCCGTCGTCAAGACCCGCCGCCAAATCCATAAGACCATCGCCGTGGTCGGCGAGGATCTGGAGCGTTTCCACTTCAACAAAGCAGTGGCGCGCCTGCGCGAGCTGAGCAACACCCTGGCCGAGATCCCCGCCGCCGCTGAAGGGGCCGGCTGGGTTCTGCGCGAAGGTTTGGAGACGCTGGTCACACTGATCGGGCCGATGCTGCCGCATCTGGGTGAGGAACTGTGGTTCGAACTGGGCCACACCGATCTCTTGGTCGATGCGCCCTGGCCCGACGCCGACCCGGCCTTGCTGGTCGAGGACAGCGTCACCATCGCCGTGCAGGTTAACGGCAAGCTGCGCGCCACCATCGAGCTGCCCAAGGACATCGACGCCGCCACCGCCGAGACTCTGGCCTTGGCCGCGCCGGCGGTCATCACCGCCCTGGACGGCAAGACACCGCGCAAAATCATCGTCGTACCGAACAGGATCGTCAATGTCGTGGTCTAAGCGCCTTGTCCCGCTTTTCCTGCTGCTGAGCCTGACCGCCTGCGGCTTCCGCCCGCTTTACGGCACCAAGTCGGTCGATCCGGGAACGGTGGCCGAGTTGGCCAGCGTCAGCATCCGGCCGCTGGATGACCGCCAGGGCCAGATGATCCACAACGCCTTGCTGACCCGCTTTAATCCGCGGGGCGAGCCGCTGAAGCCGCGCTACGATCTTTGGGTGACGTACACGGTCTCGGAAGGTCAGTCGGCCCTGCGCACCGACGACACGGCGACTCGGAACACGCTATTTTTTGCGGTCACCTATCGCCTGCTCGAAAAGGGCGTCGCTATCGTCATCGGCAATGTCACCAAGCAAGTCTCCTACGACTTTCTGACCCAGCATTACGCCGACGTGTCGGCCGACGAGGATATGCGACGCCGCGCCTCTGAGATGCTGGCCGAGGAAGTGCGCAACCGCATCGCCGCCTATTTCATCCGCAATGCCGAGATGAAGGCTGAAACTGCCAAGAAGGCCGCTGCTACCAAGACACCCGCCACTGGAGCGACTCAGTAACGCCGTGAAACTGGCCGCCAACCGCATCGAGGGGTTCATCAAGGCACCCGATGCCTCGGCACGGGCAATCCTGGTCTACGGCCCGGATTCCGGGCTGGTGAAGGAGCGTATCGACCGCATGGCGGTGGGTGTGGTCAAGGATCTGTCCGATCCGTTCCGCATCTCGGACATTCCGGCCAGCGCGCTCAAGGACGATCCGGCGCGCCTGGCCGACGAAGCGGCAGCCATTCCGCTGACCGGCGGACGCCGGGTGGTGCGGGTGCGCGACGCCGCCGATGGGGCGACATCGGCCATCTCCGGCTTTCTCGCCCATCCCATGGGCGATTCCCTAGTGCTGATCGAAGCCGGAGAATTGGGGCCGCGCTCGTCGCTGCGCAAGCTGTTCGAAGCCGCCGACAATGCCGTCGCCTTGCCCTGCTATGCCGATGAGGGCGGCGGGTTGGAAGCGGTGATCCACGAAAGCTTGCGCGCCAACGGGTTGACCGCTGAACCCGACGCTGTTGCCTTCCTCGCCGATCATTTGGGCGGAGACCGCAAGCTGACCCGCTCGGAATTGGAGAAGCTGGCGCTCTACATGGGCGGCCCTGGCCGTGTGCACGTCGAAGACGCCATCGCCTGTGTGGGCGACACCGCCGCGCTGTCGATGGATGATTTGGCGCTGGCCACCGCCGATGGCGATCACCTCACCGCGCAACGCGTGCTCGACCGCCTATTCAGCGAAGGCACCTCGCCGATCCCCATCCTGCGCGCCTTGCAGCGCCACTTTCAACGCCTGCATCTGTTGGCCGGACTGATCAACAAAGGCAAGTCAGCCGACCAAGCCTTGGCCAGCCTGCGCCCGCCAGCGCATTTCCGCGTCGCCGCCAGACTGCGCGCGCAGTTGCAAACTTGGCCAGCCGAGCGTTTGGGCAGCGCCCTCGATTTGATCGTCACCGCTGAGATCGATTGCAAAACGACCGGCATGCCGACCAACGAAATTTGCAGCCGCGCCGTCATGCAACTGGCTCGCGCCGCCGCCAGACGGCCTCCGGCACGGCGCTGACAGCGCGTTCGTGGTAATCCGATAGGGCTGCCCGCAACGAACGCCCCCACAGCGCTCGTTTTTAGGCTAAATCATTGATTTGAAGATGATTTTCTTTTGCCAATAAGGCAGCTAAAGCCTGCCACGGGCGTTCATCCCACGACCGGCAAGCCAAACCCGAGGGCGACGGCAGCACAAACAGCCGACTCGCCCCCAATCGCTCGCCCTGCTCCCCGTAAGCAATTTTTCCGGTCGCGCATCGAAAGACTTCCGCCGCCGCCCGCTTGCTGGTGAAGGCGATCACCGCCGGCGCGTGCAACGCCATACGTTGGCGGAAGCCCTCGATGTCCCAACCCTCCGCCGGCAATTCGGAGTCGTTGCCGCAAGCCTGCTTCACCAGATCGGTCAGGCCGATGGCCAAGTCGTCAAGCAGCGGATATTCGTCGGGGCGGAAGCGCCGAGGCGTCAGCCCCACCGCCGCCAGGATCGGCCAAAAGCGGTTGCCGGGACCGGCGTAATAGGCGCCGGCCTTGGCCGAGGCGGTGCCGGCGGCGGTGCCGCAAAACACCAGCCGCAGGCCGGGCCGCAAAAGATCGGGAAGAATGACCGATGCCACGGAAAGGCGGGACTCGCTCACCGAGCCCCGTTCCTAATCCCGGTCGTCGACGAAGCTGTCGATCTCGATGGAGTCCAACAGGCTATTGACCGCCGACAGTTCGGCCGCGCGCCCATGCACGCCATTGCTCAACCGGTGCAAAAGATCGTCGAGCTGCTCCAGTGTCCCATATTCAATCGACAAATCTCCGCCCTTGCCGCCATGGCGGATCGACACCTTGAGCCCCAGCAGATTGCTCAGGTCGCGTTCCAGGGCCAAAAGGTCGGCATCCTTGCCGCCCGGAGCCGCCGCAGTCTCGGCTTTGACCTTGGCTTTACCCGGCCCCTTCTGCACCAGCTTTTCGGTCTGGCGCACGTTCAGACCTTTGGACAACACCTGCTGCGCCAGCGCCACCGGATCGCTGCTGGTCAGCAGCGCGCGGGCATGGCCCGCCGTCAGATCGCCATGGTCGAGCATGTCCTTGACCAGCGGCGGCAGCGCCAACAGCCGCATCATGTTGGCGACATGGCTGCGGCTTTTGCCGACCGTCTTGGCCAGCTCCTCCTGCGTATGCGAGAAGTCTTCCATCAGCCGCTGATAGCCCTCGGCCTCTTCCAGCGGCGACAGATCCTGGCGTTGCAGGTTCTCGATCAGGCCGATTTCCAAGGCTTCGCGGTCGCTCAGCTCGCGGACGATGGCTGGCATGCTGTGCAGCGATGCCGCCTGAGCGGCACGCCAACGGCGTTCACCGGCAATGATCTCGAAGGCGCCCGAGCCATCCGGATGCGGACGCACCAGGATCGGCTGGAGAATGCCCTTCTCGCGCACCGATTCGACCAGATCGTTGATGGCCTCGGCGTCGAACACCCGACGCGGCTGGAACTTGCCGGGACGCAACTGCTCGACCGGAATAGTGCGCAGCCCGCCCTTGCTCTCGGTGGCGGCAGCGGCGGCAACCGGGACATTGGCGTGCGGCCCTTCATAGGGCGGCATCACCCCATCGACGGTCTTGACGATTTGGACAATCGGCTCGCCCAACAGGGCGGACAGACCGCGGCCCAGGCCGCGGCGCCGACTGCTATCTTCGGCTGCGCTCATGCCACCAGCTCCCGATCCCGCTCCCGCTTCAGCACTTCGCTGGCGAGATGGATATAGGCCTCGGATCCGGCACAGCGGACATCATAGAGAAGCACCGGCTTGCCGTGCGACGGCGCCTCGGAGATACGAACGTTACGCGGAATCACCGTTTTATAAACCTTGTCGCCAAAGTAACCACGCACGTCGGCGGCCACCATATCGGACAAGTTATTGCGCTTGTCGAACATGGTCAGCACGATGCCGTGCAATTCCAGGCCGGGATTGAAGGCCTGCTTCACCCGCTCGATGGTCTTGACCAGATGGCTGATTCCTTCCAGGGCGAAGAATTCGCACTGCAAGGGCACCATCACCGCTTGCGCGGCGACCAGGGCGTTCAGCGTCAGCAGGTTCAAGGACGGCGGGCAGTCGATCAGAATGAAGTCGTAATCGGTGGCATCGGCCAGCGCTTCGCGCAGGCGGGCTTCGCGACGGGGCTCGGACACCAGCTCAATCTCGGCACCCGACAGATCGACCGACGAGGGCACCAGCGACAGATTGGGAATCGGCGTGGTAATCACCGCCTCGGCCAACGTCGCCTCGCCCATCAGCATATGATAGGAGCTGACCGTGCGGTCGCGGCGCTCGATCCCCAGGCCGGTGCTGGCATTGCCCTGGGGGTCCAGATCGATGATCAAGACCCGCTTTTGCGTCGCCGCCATCGCCGTTGCCAGGTTGATGGTGGTCGTCGTCTTGCCCACCCCGCCCTTTTGGTTGGCAACGGCAATGATCCGTGGCTGTACCAAAAGAACGCGGCTCGAACTCGTCTCAACCACGATGAACCTCACATAAATGGAGAATTAGGCCGGACGGATCCGAAAGCGAGGGTATCCGTTCGGTTTTCATCATCCAAGTTTTGCCGGCTTGGGTCAATTCATCTTCACTATTTCGGCCCTTCAGGAACAAGCATTCGACAGAATGTTGCAGAAATGGCTCAGCCCAATCGAGAAGTTGGGCCAAAGGCGCCAATGCGCGGGCAGTAACGGCGGCAATCGGGAAGGGTTTCAAAGCCTCGATGCGCAAATTATGCACCACCGCCGGGGCCGCCGTGACCCGCGCCGCCTCACGCAGAAAGGCGCATTTTCGAGCGTCGGACTCGACCAGATGCACCGGCCCCGCCCCCATGATCGCCAACACCAAACCGGGGAAGCCCGCCCCGCTGCCCAGATCAAGGACCGGCCCGGTCGGCAGACGGCCAAACAATTGCGCCGAATCCAGAATATGCCGCCGCCACACATCGGGGAGCGTGGCCGGGCCGACCAAATTGATCTTGGCCTGCCACTTGACCAGCAGATCGGCATAGACCTGCAAGCGCTCCAGTGTTTCACGTGAAACAGGCACCAACTTAGCGAAGCCCGCCATCGTCAAGGGAGGCAGAACCGCCACCGTTGTTTCACGTGAAACGCTCATGCCGCACTCTCCCGATCCAATCGCTTCACCGCTCCCAGCAACGCCGTCAGCGCCGCAGGAGTCACCCCTGGGATCCGCCCCGCCGCCCCCAGGGTCGCCGGGCGCGCCTGAGAGAGCTTTAACCGCACCTCCGCCGACAGGCTGCCGATGGCCGCATAATCCAAATCATCCGGCAGCAGCAGGCCCTCATCGCGGCGGAAAGCGGCGATGTCGCCCGCTTGGCGCTCCAGATAGCCGGCATAGCGGCCCTCGATCTCCAACTGCTCGGCGATATCGCGGCGCAGACCGCCAAGATCCGGCCACACCGCGACCAACGCTGCCCAGGTAATCTCGGGATAGCGCAGCAAATCAAAGGCCGAGCGCCGTACGCCGTCCAGATTCACATTGAGGCCATAAGTCCGCAACTCATTCGGCGACCCCGCCGAGGCCGCCATCAGCGCCCTGCCCTGGTCCAGCCCCGCCGACTTGGCGGCAAAGGACGCCGCCCGCACCGAACCGACACAGCCCACCGCCTGCCCTTTAGCCGTCAGCCGCAGATCGGCATTGTCGGCGCGCAGAACCAGCCGGTATTCCGCCCGTGACGTAAACATGCGGTAGGGCTCGGAGGTGCCGCGCGTCACAAGATCGTCGATCATCACCCCAATATAGGCGTCGGCGCGGTCGAGGATGAACGGCCGCTCGGATCCCCCGGCCCGCAAGGCGGCGTTGATCCCCGCCATCAAGCCTTGCGCACCCGCCTCTTCATAACCGGTCGTGCCGTTGATTTGGCCGGCGAAGAACAGCCCGCGCACCCGGCGGGTCTCCAGATGCGGCCCCAGCTCGCGCGGGTCGATGAAATCGTATTCGATGGCATAGCCAGGGCGCAGCATTACCGCCTGTTCCAGGCCTGGAATGGTCTTCAGCAGATCGCGCTGCACGTCTTCGGGCAAGGACGTGGAGATGCCGTTCGGGTAGACGGTGGGATCATCCAACCCCTCCGGCTCCAGGAAAATCTGGTGGCGGTCGCGGTCGGCGAAACGCACCACCTTGTCTTCGATACTGGGGCAATAGCGCGGCCCGACGCTGCCAATCTGCCCGGAATACATCGGCGCCCGGTGCAGATTGGCACGGATTAGCGCATGGCTGGCCTCGGTGGTGCCGGTGATGCCGCAATCGACCTGCGGCGTGGTGATTGCGGTCGTCAGCGTCGAGAATGGCACCGGCGGGTCATCGCCCTTCTGCACATCCAGCGCCGCCCAATCGATGGTGCGGCCATCCAGCCGGCAGGGTGTCCCGGTCTTTAGCCGTCCCAGGGGGAAGCCCAGGCGTTCGAGCGCCACCGATAGCCCCAGACACGGCGCGTCGCCCATCCGCCCGGCGGCAAAGCGGGTCTCGCCGATATGCACCAGCCCGCGCAGGAAGGTGCCGGTGGTCAGCACCACCGCTCCCGCCATGATCTCCTCTCCGGTCGCAGTGATGACCCCCGTCACCTGACGGCCATCGTCACTGGTCAGCAGGTCTTCGACGGCGGCGGCGCGCACCTCCAGATTGGCGGTTTCGGCCAGCAGTTCAGCCATGGCCTGACGATAGAGCTTGCGGTCGGCCTGGGCGCGCGGCCCCTGCACCGCCGGTCCCTTACTGCGGTTGAGGATGCGGAATTGAATGCCGGCGCGGTCGATGACCCGCCCCATCAACCCATCCAGGGCGTCGATTTCGCGCACCAACTGGCCCTTGGCCAGACCGCCGATGGCGGGGTTGCAACTCATCTCGCCGACGGTATCCAGGCGGTGAGTCAGCAACAGGGTGCGGGCACCACAGCGCGCAGCAGCGGCGGCAGCCTCGCAGCCGGCATGCCCGGCTCCGATGACGATGACGTCGACCTTATTCATCATTGTTTCCCGTGAAACATTGCGGGACTCACTTCCCGATGCAGAACTCGCGGAAGATGACGTCCAGCATCTCTTCCACATCGACCCGGCCGGTTATCCGACCCAGGGCGCGTGCCGCCACTCTTACATCTTCGGCGGCCAGTTCGGGAAGCCCCGCCGTGAGGCAACGGCGCAGAGCCGTCACCGAATCCTCAATCGCCGACCGATGCCGCGCCCGCGTCAACGCCGGCGCGCCACTGCCCTCCAGCACTTCGGCGGCGCGGTCGGTCAGCAGGGCCAACAGCGCGTCGAGTCCCTCGCCATTGCGGGCCGAGACCCCCACCGCGATTTGCCCGCCGATGGCATCGGGAACCGCCACCGCCGTCTGATCGATCTTGTTGACCAGCGGAATCGCACGGCCATCGACCAAGGACAGGCTTTCGCTGTCCAGTTCCGGCAAGGCGGCGGCGTCGAACACCACCAGGCACAGATCGGCGGCTTCGGCGCGGGCGCGGGCGCGGCGGATTCCCTCCTCCTCCACGGCCTCAGCCGCATTGCGCAGACCGGCGGTATCGGCCAGCACCACCGGATAGCCGCCCAGATCGAGATGCACCTCGATGACGTCGCGGGTGGTGCCGGCGGTCGCCGAGACGATCGCCGCCTCGCGCCCGGCCAGACGATTGAGCAGGCTGGATTTACCGACATTGGGCGCGCCGAGAATAGCGATATGCAGCCCATCGCGCAGCCGTTCACCGCGCCGTCCATCGGCCAGATGCGCCGCCATCTGCGCGGCGATGGCGTCGATCTCGCGCCGCGCAGCTTCGCTCAGCCCGCCCGGCAAGTCCTCATCGGCGAAGTCGATTTCGGCCTCAAGATGCGCCTGCGCCCGCAACAGCCGTTCACGCCAGCCTTCGTAAAGCCGCAGTAGCGCTCCGTCCATCTGCCGCAGGGCTTGCCGCCGCTGCGCCGCCGTCTCGGCATCGACCAGATCGGCGATGGCCTCCGCCTGGGTCAGGTCGAGCTTACCGGCCTCGAAGGCGCGGCGGCTGAATTCACCCGGCTCGGCGGGGCGCAGACCAAGGCCCAGCAACGCTTCGGCCAAGGCGGAGGCCACCGCCCGCCCGCCATGCAATTGCAGTTCGACAACATCTTCACCGGTAAAACTGTACGGGGCCGGGAACCACAGGGCCAGACCGTCATCGATGATCTCGCCATCGGCCCCCCTCACCCGCCGGCGCACGGCGCGGCGCGGTTCCGGCAAGGGTTGACCGCCAAGGGCCACCAAAGCGGCCCCGGCTTGTGCTCCCGACAGACGAAACACGGCAACCCCCGCGCGGCCGGATCCGCTGGCCAGGGCAAAGATGGTGGCGGAGGATGACACCCGGTTCAGTCCTGCGCCGGACCGTCTTCAGGGCGCAGCAGCAGACGCTCGACGCGCCCGCCTTCGACCAGATGGGTGGCGAGGATTTCGTCGATATCGGCGCGGCTGCGATAGCCGTACCACACCGCTTCGGGATAAATGACCATCACCGGCCCCAGTTCGCAGCGGTTAAGGCAGCCGGAGTTATTGACCCGCACGCCCGGCAGACCCAGCTTGCGAACCTGATCCTTCATATAGGCGCGCAGTTCCTCGGAGCCGCGCTCGGCGCAGCTGCCGCGTGGATGACCGGCGGGGCGTTCATTGGTGCAGGCGAAGACATGGATGCGAAAATAAGACGGCGGATCTGATAGCACGGACACGGGTTATTTTTCCTGCTTTTGGCGCGGTTGCGCGGCTTGGAAGGCCGACCAGAACAGTTTTTGAAATTGTTCCATCCCCTGCACGCTAGCTGGCATCCAGGTCTTCAGCAAGGCTTCCGGGGCCATGGCGTCAAGGTTCTGGCCCATACGATCCTCGACCTTTTTCATCAGGGCGTCCTGCATCGGCTTGACATCGGGCAGACCAAAGAAGGTTCGCGCCTCCTCGGGGGTACATTCCACGTCGAAGGTAATTTTCATGGCCGACCTCCAATGAAAGCATCAAGGTTGTAACACCCCGTTCGAGTCCCAAATTAAGCTTCCATTCATCCTTCCGCAACGCCCGTCATGGGAACTATCCATGAGCTTTAATCACCTCGGCCAGGAAACCAGTCCTTATCTCCTGCAACACCGCAATAATCCTGTGCATTGGCGTGCCTGGGGGCCGGAGGCTCTTGCCGAAGCCAAGACCAGCGGCCGTCCGATTCTGTTATCGGTCGGCTATGCCGCCTGCCATTGGTGCCATGTGATGGCGCATGAATCCTTCGAGAACGCCGACACCGCCGCCTTGATGAACAGCCTGTTCATCCCGATCAAGGTGGACCGCGAGGAACGCCCCGATATCGACACCATCTATCAAAGCGCCCTGTCGATGCTGGGACAGCAAGGCGGCTGGCCGCTGACGATGTTTCTCACCCCCACTGCCGAACCGTTCTGGGGCGGCACCTATTTTCCGCCGCAGCCACGCTATGGGCGGCCTGGCTTCCGCGAGGTATTGAGCGGCGTCGCCGACGCCTGCCGCACCGCCCCCGATAAGATCGCCGGCAATGTCTCCGTCTTGCGTGACGCCTTGGCCAAGTCGTCGCGCCCGCTGGCCGGTGGTGGCATCGACATGGACCTGTTGGACCGTGCCGCGCGAAGGTTGATCCGCGCGGTCGACCCGGTCAATGGTGGTTTGAACGGCGCCCCCAAATTCCCCCAGATGTCGCTGTTCGGCCTAATGTGGCGCGGGGCTATGCGCAACGACGACGCGGAATTGCGCAACGCCGTCACCCTGACGCTCGACCGCATGAGCCAGGGCGGCATCTATGACCATCTGGGCGGAGGTTTCTCGCGCTACTCGACCGATGCCGAATGGTTGGTGCCGCATTTCGAGAAGATGCTCTACGACAACGCCCAACTGATCGAAATGCTGACCCTGGTGTGGCAAC
The DNA here is from genome assembly GCA_035297005.1 of Patescibacteria group bacterium. Taxonomy (GTDB): domain Bacteria; phylum Pseudomonadota; class Alphaproteobacteria; order Rhodospirillales; family Magnetospirillaceae; genus DATGZW01. The sequence goes on along the minus strand of DATGZW010000645.1, from coordinate 6,015 downwards.
AGACGCGCAAGCCTCTCTACGCCGCTCGCGTGGCCGAAACCGTGGGATGGCTGCTGCGCGAGATGCTGGCGGAAGGCGATGCCTTCGCCGCCACCCTGGACGCCGACAGCGAGGGCGAGGAAGGCCGCTTCTATGTCTGGCATACCGCCGAGATCGAGGAAGCCCTGCCCGCCCATCTGCGCGAAACCTTCGAGGCCGCCTATGACGTCACCCTCGACGGTAATTGGGAAGGCCGCACGGTGCTCAACCGCAACAACGGCTACGTCGTCGCCGATGCGGAGACCGAAGCCCAATTGGCCGAGGCCCGCGCCATTCTGTTCGAGCTCCGCCGTCATCGGGTGGCCCCCGACCGCGACGACAAGGTTCTGGCCGACTGGAACGGCATGATGATCGCCGCCCTGGCCAATGCCGGCTTCGTCTTCGACCGCCCCGACTGGCTGATCGCGGCGCGACGGGCGTTCGATGCGGTGTGCCGCCTATTGGGAGACGGCGATCGCTTGACCCATAGCTACCGCGCCGGACGCCGCCAGGCCGAAGCCATGCTGGACGATTATGCCCAAATGGCCCGCGCCGCTTTGATGCTGTTCGAACTCAGCGGCGAGGCGACATATCTGACCCAGGCGCAAGGCTGGGTCGCCGTCCTCGATGCGCATTATTGGGATGCCGAGGCCGACGGCTATTTCTTCACCGCCGACGATGCCGAGGGCTTGATCCTGCGCAGCAAACTCAGCCACGACAATGCCACCCCCGCCGGCAACGGCGTGATGATCGAGGTTTTGGCGCGGCTCTATCATTTGACCGGCGACGACGCTTATCGCCAACGCGCCGAGGACAGCGTAACTGCTTTTTCCGGCGACCTCGACAGTTCCTTCCCCAATATGGCCAGCCTGCTGAATGGCTGGAACCTGCTCAGCGCCGCCGTTCAAGTGGTGGTGGTTGGGCATCCCGGCGAAGCCGGGCGCGACGCCATGCTGAGGGCCGTTGCCCAGTCCTGCCTGCCCAACCGCGTGCTGACCGTCCTGACGCCCGGCCAAACGCTTCCTCCCGACCATCCCGCCGCCGGTAAAGTCTCCGACATGGGCCATGCGGTGGCCTATCTGTGCAGCGGCTCCGTCTGCACTCCCCCTTTGTCCGACGCCACGGCGTTGCGCCAAGCCCTTGCCACGCGATAAGGTAACGCCATGTCCTATCTCTCGATCCATAGCCCGATCGGCGACCTGACCCTGTTCGAGGAAGACGGCAAGCTCGTCTCCATCGACTGGGGTTGGGTTGACGGCGGCGCAGAAACCCCGCTGCTGGCGGAAGCCCGCAGCCAGTTGGAACATTATTTCGACGGCCAGCGTCAAGACTTCGACCTGCCGCTAGCCCCCGCCGGCACCGCCTTCCAGCGGCGGGTGTGGGACGCGCTTCAACGCATTCCCTATGGCCAGGCGCTGCGCTATGGCGATCTGGCCGCCGAGTTGGGCAGCGGCCCGCGCGCCATCGGCGGCGCTTGTGGGCGCAATCCCCTGCCGGTGGTGATCCCCTGTCACCGCGTGGTCGCGGCGGATGGTTCGTTAGGCGGCTATTCCGGCGTGGACGGCATCGATACCAAGCGGGCCTTGCTCGATCTTGAAGGTTTCAAGGGCGTCTGATTTTCTCAAGGAGGATGATGTGACCAAAGCCATTCGCATCCATCAATATGGCGGCCCCGAGCAAATGCGCTGGGAGGACGTGGAAACGCCCCGCCCTGGCCCCGGTGAAGCGCTGATCCGTCAAACCGCCATTGGTTTGAACTATATCGACGTCTATCACCGCACCGGACTTTATCCGCTGCCGTCCCTGCCCTCGTCATTGGGCATGGAGGGCGCGGGCGTGGTCCTGGAAGTTGGTCCCGGCGTTACCGAGGTTCAGGTCGGCGAACGCGTTGCCTATGCCATGGGACCGGTTGGATCCTATCGTCAGGAACGGGTGATCCCCGCCGCCCGGTTGGTGCCGTTGCCGCACGACATCTCGGATCAGACCGCAGCCGCCATGATGCTGCAAGGCATGACGGCGCAATACCTGCTGCGCAGCACCTATCGGGTGCAGGCGGGCGACACCATCCTGTTTCATGCCGCCGCCGGCGGAGTCGGGCTGATTGCCTGCCAATGGGCCAAGCATCTGGGCGTGACCGTTATCGGCACCGTCGGCAGCGACGCCAAGGCCGAGTTAGCGCGGGCGCATGGCTGCGCGCATCCCATCATCTATACCCGCGAGGACTTCGTCGCCCGCACCCGCGAACTGACCAACGGCGTCGGCGTTCCGGTGGTGTATGACTCGGTCGGCAAGGACACCTTCCTGCGGTCGTTCGATGTGTTGAAGCCACGCGGGTTATTGGTCGCCTTTGGACAATCTTCGGGTGCAGTTGCGCCCTTCGATGCCGGTCTGCTGGCGGCTAAGGGATCCCTTTATCTGACCCGTCCGACTTTGGCGCATTACACCGCCAGCCGCGCCGATCTGATTGCCAGCGCTGCCGAACTGTTCGAGGTGGTACGTAGCGGCGCTGTCAAGATCGAAGTCAACCAAACCTACCCGCTGGCTGACGCCGCCCGCGCCCATACCGATTTGGAAGCGCGGAAAACGACCGGATCGACGGTATTGATCCCTTAACTGAAAACATCTTTGCGGTAACAAAAAGGGCGGTGTTTCACGTGAAACACCGCCCTTCCCGTTTCAGACTGAAACCAGCCTAGCTGTTCATCGCTTCAAAGAAGTCCGAGTTGGACTTCGAGTGCTTCAGCTTATCGACCAGGAACTCCATCGCATCGACGACGCCCATCGGCATCAGCACGCGGCGCAGCACCCACATTTTCGACAGCACACCCTTATCGACCAGCAGCTCTTCCTTACGCGTGCCCGACTTGGTGATGTCGATGGCCGGGAAGGTGCGCTTGTCGGACAGCTTGCGGTCGAGGATGATTTCCGAGTTGCCGGTACCCTTGAATTCTTCGAAGATCACTTCGTCCATGCGGCTGCCGGTGTCGATCAGCGCGGTGGCGATGATGGTCAGCGAACCACCCTCTTCGATATTGCGGGCGGCGCCGAAGAAGCGCTTCGGACGTTGCAGGGCGTTGGCGTCCACGCCGCCGGTCAGCACCTTGCCCGAGGACGGAACCACGGTGTTGTAGGCGCGGGCCAGACGGGTAATCGAGTCCAGCAGGATGACCACGTCGCGTTTGTGCTCGACCAGACGCTTGGCCTTTTCCAGAACCATCTCAGTCACCTGGACGTGGCGGGAGGCCGGCTCGTCGAAGGTCGAGCTGATAACCTCGCCCTTCACCGACCGCGCCATGTCGGTCACTTCTTCCGGACGCTCGTCGATCAGCAGGACGATCAGATAGATTTCCGGGTGATTGAGCGAAATCGCATGAGCGATATTTTGCAGCATCACCGTCTTGCCGGTGCGCGGCGGCGCCACGATCAATCCGCGCTGCCCCTTACCGAGCGGCGAAATCAAATCGATGACGCGGGTGGTCAGGTCGCGCTTGCTGGTCGGGTCTTCGACTTCCAGATGCAGCCGCTCATCGGGATAGAGCGGGGTCAGGTTGTCGAAGTTGATGCGATGCCGCACATTGTCCGGCGGCTCGAAATTGATGGTGTTGACCTTGAGCAGGGCGAAATAGCGTTCGCCATCCTTGGGCGCGCGAATCTGGCCTTCCACCGTGTCGCCGGTGCGCAGACCAAAGCGGCGCACCTGGCTGGGCGAGACATAGATATCGTCGGGACCGGGAAGATAATTGGCTTCCGGCGAGCGCAGGAAGCCGAACCCGTCTTGCAGGATCTCCAGCACGCCATCGCCGTAGATGGGAAGGTCGTTCTCGGCCAACTGCTTCAAAATCGCGAACATCATATCCTGCTTGCGCAGGGTGGAGGCGTTTTCGATCTGCAGTTCCTCGGCATAGGCGAGTAATTCGGCCGGGGTTTTAGCCTTGAGCTCCTGGAGATTCATGGCGAGTCCAACATGGGATGGGGAGGGGGTACGGAGGGGCCGGTGAAGGCCAGGGGAAGGTCGTCAGGTGGGCAGAGCGCCCAGAGGGATTCGACGCGAGCATCTAAAACAGCGGGTCGAACCCCTAGAGATTGCGCAGCTTTAGCCAAAGCGGGCAAGTAAGTCAAACGGAGATTGGCACTCCGCCCATTTTTGTATCAAAACGGCTTAGTGACCACCAAAATGACAATGCCGATCATCAACAGGGTCGGAACCTCGTTGGCGATGCGGTAATAGCGTGCTGAACGGGTATTGCGATCGTATTTGAAGCCGATCCGGCAACGCTCGAAAAATACCGTGACGGCGGTCATGCCGACCACCAACAGCAGCTTGGCATGCAGCCAGCCATGACCGGTCAGACCGATTTCGGAAATCATCAACAGGCCCATGATCCAGGCCACCGTCGCCGCCGGGATGGTGATGGCGTGCATCAGCCGCCGTTCCATCACCTTGAACAGCTCCGAGGTCTCGGATCCCTTGGCTGCCTGACAGTGATAGACAAACAGGCGAGGCAGGTACAACAGCCCAGCCATCCACGAAATCACCGCGATAACATGGATCGCCTTCAACCACAGATAGCTCATATGGTTCCCACTCCATGGGGGCAGCGTGTGGCGGTTTGCGGGCAGATCCGCCCGCCATGTTCGGAACAGGGATTGCAGCCGCTGAGCAACGAGCGCCGCACCAGCGATGCCAAAGCTTCGATGAAGGCCGGATGGGTGCCCAGCGCCGGCACCCGGATATAAGCCGGAACGCCGGCTTCTTTGGCCAGATGGGCGTATTCGATGTCCAATTCGACCAACGTCTCGGAATGCTCCGACACGAAGGCGATGGGGATCACCACCAGCGGCTTGCCCTCGGATCCGGCCCGCTTGATCTCGTCGGGAGTCGCCGGGCCGATCCATTCCATCGGTCCGACACGGCTTTGGTAACACACCTGCCAGTCGAGATCCGGCCGCGCCAAAGCCTTGACGATGGCCGCCGCTGTCATTTCGACCTGAATTTGATAGGGGTCGCCGCGTTCGATGATTTTCTTCGGCAAGCCATGCGCCGAGAACAACACCCGTGCCCCCTGCCCCGCCTGGGCCAGCGCGTCGGCTAGCAGGGCCGCCTGGGCGGCAATCATGCCGCCTTCGGTGGGGTAGCAGCAGACACTGACCGAAGGCGCGTTCAGCCCTGCCGCAGCCGCTTTCCGCTGCCAAGCCAGCAAGGATGAACCGCTGGTGGTGCTGGAATATTGCGGATAAAGCGGCAGCAAGACGATGCGGTCCGGTCCCCAGGCCTTGACCTCGGCCACCGTCTGCTCGGTCAGCGGATGCCAATAGCGCATGGCGATGAAAACCTTGACGTCGTCACCCAGAGCCGTCTGCAACGACTCCCCCTGCAAACCCGTCAGCTCCAGCAACGGCGAGCGGCCGCCAATATGGGCGTAAATTTCACGTGCGATCGGTGCCCGCCGGGTCGAAATCAACCAGGCCAAGGCTCGCCGCACCAGAGCAGGCGCTTCGATGATGGCAGGATCGTTGAACAGGTTGAACAGAAACGGACGCACCGCCTCCGGCTTGTCCGGCCCACCCAGGTTGAACAGAACGACCGCAAGTTTTGCCATGACGGGGGTTACCTCCAGGCTTTCACCCGTTCGGCCAGCCGGGCCACATTTTCAGGGGGTGTCGACGGCAAGATCCCGTGGCCTAGATTGAAAACAAAGGGTCCGCGCGAGCAAGTCTCAAGGATGCGGTCAATGGCCTGATCCATCGCTTCGCCACCGGCAATCAGCATGATCGGATCAAGGTTGCCCTGGATGGTCACCTTGGATTGCAGGGTCTTGACCGCCCATCCCAAGGGGATCCCGGTGTCCAGGCTGACGGCATCGACGCCGGTTTGATCGATATAAGGCTCGTAAAGCGCGCCGGCCCCTTTGGGGAAGCCGATCACCGGAATTCCCGGACGCTCGGCCTTGATGCGGGCGACCAAGGCGCGGGTGGGGGCGATGACCCATTTGGCGA
>DATGZW010000644.1:0-11785 GCA_035297005.1 Patescibacteria group bacterium | reverse complement strand
AGGACACATAGACACCGCCCTTGATCGGGCGGTCGCCGATGCGCGCCGCCAAGCCGTCGAGCATGCGGTTCAAGTCATGGCGGGCGGCGTTGGGGTCGCGGCGGACGAACATCAGGCGGTCGCCGTTGACCAGATGACCGCCGACCGCCAGCCAGCCGCGCTTGGGGTCGATGCCCAACAGACTGCGCACCACGTAATCATGCGGGTTGTCCGAGCCCTCGATGGGTTGGGCGACATGGATGTAACCGGCGGCGCGCTTCAGATCGCGGGCGATGATGTCGCCGGCTTCCTCTTTCAACAGGTCCAGCGCCGCCTGTCCATCCAGGCCCATGACCACGTTATCGACGACCTCGGTCACCCGATGCACCGGGCCGATCGGCTGGCAGCCCTGCGACAGCCCGGTGACCAGGGGGGCTCCGTCGCCGAACAGCGCGCCTGACAGCCCGGCGCCGACCACGCGGCCGGCGACATGGGTGGGCGCTTCGCTGGCGGCGGTCAGCCCGCCGACCAGAAAGGCCGGGGCGGCGGCGGCCAGACCGGCGATCATCTCGCCCAGATGCGGTTCGCGGGCGTCGCCATGCACCAGCCCGGTGACCATGCTTTGGCTGCTCAGCCAGTCGCCATGCTCGGCCAGGAAGTCGTCGGGGTTGGCAGGATCGAAGCCGGAAAAAGGCCGCAACGCCTCGTCGGCGACATGGCCGACCATCAGGGTCAGGGCGCGGCCTTCCTGCACCTCGCCGTCTGGGCCGAGGATGCCGTAGCCGACGCCGCCCAGCCAATGTTGTACCGGCGTGGTTTCGCGCAAAAAGGTGACGATGCTGGAGAGGTCGTCGGCGAAGCCCTCGGTGACATAGACGAAGCCCAGATTGGCCGCGTCGGGCAGCGGGGTCAGCGCCTCGATGCAGGATTTGGCGGCCAGCCCCCAATGCGATCCGGCGGCTTGAGCGGCTTTGAGGGCGGTGCTCATGGCTTGGCTCCTGCCGCCTTGGCCGGCGGCGGACCGATCAATTGTACGACCTGCGGCAAGATGCCGCGCACGATCACATCGACGCCTTGGGGATTGGGATGCAGGCCGTCGGCCAAGGTCAATTCGGGGTGCAGGGTGACGCCCTCCAGGAAGAACGGATACAGGGGGATGCCGTATTTCTGTTTCAGCCGGGGATAAATCGGGTCGAAGGCGGCGGCGTAGTCGGCACCCAGGTTGCGCGGCGCCACCATGCCGGCCAGCAGCGTTTTGACCCCGTGTTGGCGCAGGGTGTCCAGAATGGCGTCCAGATTGGCATAGGCCAGCGCCGGATCGATGCCGCGCAAGGCGTCGTTGGCCCCCAACTCGACGATGGCGAAATCGGGTGCGCCCGAGCCCAGCGTCCATTCCAGCCGCGCTCGTCCGCCGCTGGTGGTGTCGCCCGACACCCCGGCATTGACGATCTCGACGGCATAGCCCTTGGCGCGCAGGGCTTGCTCCAGCTTCGCCGGAAAGGCGTCGGCGGCGGGCAGCATGTAACCGGCGGTCAGGCTGTCGCCGAAGGCCAGGATATGAAGCGGCGTTGCTGCCATGGCGGAATGGGCGGTAAAGTTGACAATCAGGATAACCAAACCATATGCCCACAGCACCGGCCGATACCAGCCCGTCCCTATCAGAGACCAGGATTTCATGATCAAGCGAACCCCCGATTGCGACAGCATCGTTCTCCTTGAGGATGTACGTCTTAAGCTGGAAAGCCAAGCGGGCGAGGTCAATATTTTGCGCGGTATCGACCTTTCCGTGAGTGCGGGTGAGACCATTGGCGTGGTCGGCCCCTCCGGGTCGGGAAAATCGACGATGATGATGGTCATCGCCGGGCTGGAGCGGCCCAGCTCTGGCCGCGTGGTGGTGGCCGGCACCGATCTGGTCGGGTTGAACGAGGATGCCCTGGCGACGTTTCGCCGTCAGAATGTTGGCATCGTCTTTCAGGCCTTCCATTTGATCCCCACCATGACGGCGCTGGAAAATGTTGCCGTGCCGCTGGAACTGGCTGGACGGCGCGACGCCATGGCCGAGGCGCGGCGGCAGTTGGCGGCGGTCGGATTGAGCGAGCGGATGCTGCATTATCCGGGGCAGTTATCGGGCGGCGAGCAACAGCGGGTGGCCTTGGCCCGCGCGTTCGCCGGGTCTCCGCGCCTGCTGCTGGCCGACGAGCCGACCGGCAATCTGGATCAGGCGACCGGGCGCGCGGTGATCGATTTGTTGTTCGAACTGCATGACCGCAGCGACGCCACTCTGGTCCTGATTACCCATGATCCGGCCTTGGCGGCGCGTTGCGACCGCACGGTGCGGGTCGAGGATGGGCGTCTCGCCGAGGTTCAGGCGGTCGAGGCGGTTCTGCCATGAGTCCCCTGTCATTCCGTTTGGCCCGGCGGGAATTGCGCGGCGGTTTGCGCGGTTTCGGCGTGTTCGTTGCCTGTCTGGCCCTGGGAGTCGCCGCCATCGCCGCCGCCGGTTCGCTGGAGGCCGGCTTGCGCCGCGCTCTGAGCGAGGATGCCCGCGCATTGTTGGGCGGCGACGTCGAATTGCGGCTGTCCTACCGCCCGCCTTCGACCGAAGAGTCGCAATTCTTCAAGGATTTCGGCACCGTTTCGCAGTCGGTCGAAATGCGCGCCATGGCCCGTACCGAGACCGGCGGGCAGACCCTGGTTGAGGTCAAGGGCGTCGATGCCGCCTATCCGCTGTTCGGCGCGCTGGTGTTGGCTCCGGTCCAGGATACCGCACAGGCGCTGGGGCCGCGCGACGGCCAGTGGGGGGCGGCGGCAGATGCCAATCTGCTCGACCGGCTGGGGCTGCATTTAGGCGATAGCGTCCGCATCGGTCAGGCCAGCTTCACCTTGCGCGCCACCATCACCCGCGAGCCCGACCGCGTCGCCACGGCGTTCTCGTTCGGCCCGCGCCTGCTGATCGACAGCCGCGCCTTGGCCAGCACAGGTTTGGTCCAGCCGGGCAGCCTGATCCGGCATGGCGCATTGATTCGTTTCGCTCCGGGAGTGACGGTTCCCGCCTTCAAAAGCGCCCTCGCCGCCCGCTTCCCCGCTGCCGGCTGGTTCGTCCGCGATGCCGGCGAGGCCGCGCCGGGGGTCAAGCGCTTCCTTGATAGCATGACGCTGTTTCTGACCTTGGTTGGGCTGACGGCGTTGCTGGTCGGCGGCATCGGCGTCGCCAACGGGGTCAAGGCGTTCCTCGACGGGCGCACGCCGGCCATTGCCACGCTGAAATGCCTGGGGGCGTCGCGCCGGTTGATCCTGCGGGTCTATTTCTGGCAGGTGGCGCTGCTGGCCGCTGTCGGTATCGGGATCGGTCTGGCCGTCGGAGCCGCCCTGCCCTGGCTGCTGGTGGTGCTGTTCGGCGACAAGCTGCCGGTGGCGGCGCGGCTTGCGGTCTATCCGCAACCGCTGGCGCTGGCGGCAGGCTTCGGCGCGCTGACCGCGCTGGCCTTTGCCGTCTGGCCGCTGGCCCGCGCCGGAGAGGTTCCGGCAGCGACCCTGTTCCGCGACATCGTGGTGCCGCGCCGCGCTTGGCCGGGCGCCGGAGCGCTGGTTGTCATGGGCGGCGCTGGGGCGGCTTTGGCTGCTTTGGCAATCGTTACGGCCACTGACCGACGCTTGGCGGCGTGGTTCGTCGGCGGGTCCGCCGTGGCCTTGCTGCTGTTCGCCGGGGCGGGGCTGGCTCTGGTAGCCTTGGCGCGTTATGCCCATCAGCGGCAGGCCGAACGCGGCGGGCATCCGTCGTGGCGGTTGGCGCTGTCCAGTTTGCATCGTCCGGGCGCGCCGACGCGCGGGGTGGTGCTGTCGCTGGGGCTGGGCTTGACCGTGCTGGTGGCGGTGGCGCTGGTGCAGGCCAATCTGAACCGCCAGTTCGACGACCGCATCCCGCAGCAGGCGCCGACGTTCTTTTTCATCGATATCCAGCCCGACCAACTCGACGCCTTTCAGGCGGCGGTGGCCGGGGCGGGTGGCAGCGAGGTCAAGGCGGCAGCCATGGTGCGTGGCCGCATCACCCGCCTCAACGATGTTCCCGTCGAACAGGCGCATATCGCTCCGGAAGCGGAATGGGCGGTGCGCGGCGATCGCGGCTTGACCACGGCGGCCAGCCAGCCGGACGACGCCCGCATCGTCGCCGGTCAATGGTGGCCGGCGGATTATAACGGACCGCCGCTGGCGTCCATCGATGCCGGCATCGCCCGTGGCTTCGGTCTGCATGTCGGCGACAGCATCAGCGTCAACGTGCTGGGCCGCGAGATCACCGCGCGCATCGCCAATCTGCGCGAGATCGACTGGTCCAGCCTGTCGATGAACTTCACCTTCATGTTGACTCCCAACGCCTTGGCCGGAGCGCCGCATAGTTATATCGCCACCGTGCATGCCCCTTTGGGCCGCGAATCGGCGGTCGAGCGGGCGGTCACCGACGCTTTGCCGAGCTTGTCATCGATCCGCGTCAAGGAAGCGCTAGAGGCCGTCAAGGCGGTGGTCGCTTCCGCCGGCATGGCCATCCGCGCCGCCGCCGGCGTAACCTTGGCGGCGGGTGCGCTGGTGTTGGCGGGGGCCATCGCCGCCGGGCAACGCCGCCGTATCCACGAAGCGGTGCTGCTGAAGGTGTTGGGGGCGCGGCGCGCCGATTTGCTGCGCGCCTTGTTGGTCGAATACGGGCTGTTGGGTGCTGCGACCGGGGTGGTGGCGGCGGGTCTGGGCAGCGTTGCCGCTTGGGCGGTGCTGGTGTTCGTGCTCAAGGCCGATTGGGTGTTCCTGCCGCTGCCGGTGGCCGCCACCGTGCTGGGAGCCATCGCCGCCGTCACCATGGTGGGGGTGACTGGCACCTTGCGCGCATTGGCGGCGAAAGCGGCTCCCTATTTGCGCCATGATTGAGCTATTCCCGTGGCGTGGGCGGGGGCTTGCTTGATTCAAGAGCGTTCCGTGCCATATTAGGACAGGAACCTTCGATACACCGATAGAGGACAGTCATGGCGTTCGACACGCAACGAAACTCTTGGACGCGCGGGCAGGCCGAGGCCGCACAGATCGACGTGGGTCTGCGCGACTATATGCTGCGCGTCTACAACTACATGGCGTCGGGGCTGGCTCTCACCGGCGTCGCCGCCTACCTGGTGGCCAACACCCCGGCTTTGTACGAGCTATTCTTCCAGGTTGGCCCGCGTGGCGGGGCCGCGCCGACTCCGTTGGGTTGGGTGGCGATGATCGCTCCGCTGATCATGGTATTCGGCCTTAGCATGGGCATCAACCGCATGCGCGCCAGCACCGCGCAGGGCCTGTTTTGGGTCTATGCCGGTCTGATGGGCATCTCGCTGTCGTCGATTTTCGCGGTTTATACCGGCGTCAGCATCACCCGCACCTTCTTCATCACCGCCGCTTCGTTCGGCGGGTTGAGCCTGATGGGCTATACCACCAAGCGCGACCTGACCGGCTTCGGCTCGTTCTTGATCATGGGGCTGTTTGGTCTGGTGATCGCCTCGGTGGTCAACATCTTCCTCGCCAGCAGCATGATGCAGTTCATCATTTCGGTGGCGGGCGTATTGATCTTCGCCGGGCTGACTGCCTATGACACGCAGAAGATCAAAGAGATGTACTGGCAGAGCGATGACAGCGAGACCGCCAGCAAGAAGGCGGTGATGGGCGCTTTGACGCTCTATCTCGACTTTATCAACCTGTTCATTCTGCTGCTGCGCTTCGTCGGCGACCGCCGCGACTAAGCGATCCATACGCCGCTGAAACGATGCCGGGGGCCTTCGCAGGCCCCCGGTTTTTTTGTCAGGCGGCGCTGCGGCGCAGGAGTTCCATGGCCTGATTGAGCTGGCTCATGCGCTGGTGGTTGCCGTAATTGCTGTCCGGATGGTGGATGGTCGCCAGCATGCGGAACTTGGCCCGCAGCATGCGGGTGTCGGGGGCGGCGCTGGGCGGGAAGCCCAACACATGCAAAGCCTCCTCGCGGTTGCGCACGCCTTCGGCCAAGGGTTCGAAGGCCAGCACCGACACGATGGCGCGCAGGCGTTCCAACTCGTCGTTGATTTCGCTCAACTGGTTCGCGTGGGCATGGGCGGTTGGTGAAGGCGGCGGCGGCGGCGGCGGAGCGGGAGCCGGTGGGGGGGGTGGCGGAGGTTGTTCGCGGCCATCCGAAATTTTGACCGCCAGATCACCCTTGTCCATCGCCAAAGCCAGACTTAAGGCCTTGCGGATAAAGGGAATATCGTGGCCCGGCGGCATCCGCACCTGCAGGCGCGGCTTACGCCGCCAGGGGCGTCCCTCGGCGGGGCCGGATTTCAGCACCACCGTCTCGCGGTCGTCGGCGGCAGGCTCGCCCGGATCGGGCTGAGTGGCGACGGATGCGGTGGGCACCACTAACAAGATTGAACGGGCAAGGTCACCGACGTTAACGTGACGGCGGATGGCCATGGATTCTACCGCATCGCGAAAAGCGGTGGCGCAAGGAACGGTATAGGAGTGCTTCAGCACGGGACTCGTCATCGCCGTCGGTGTCTCCCTGAGCGGCGGGTTCACATGTCAATAACGTAACGAATAGAAGGCTTTCACCGGCCCGTCAACTACGGAAGTTGGTGCAGCTCATCCCGGCGCGCGCCATCCTGCAAGTCCTTGAGTTAATGAAGGTTTAATGCGGCGGTGATTTCGCGCGGTTCATCTCTGTGCCGACTGTCCGGCGCGGCGTCAGAGCCATCTTCAGATGCAGTTAGGCGCAAATGCCCGCGATTAGTCGGATTTTTCCGCCGCCGGGTGGATTTTTTTGGCCCAGCGGTCCAGCACCTCGGCCAATTGGCGGCGATTGATCGGCTTGGACAGATAGTCGTCGAACCCCGCAGCCAGGCAGGCTTCGCGGTCGCCGGCCATGGCATTGGCGGTCATGGCGATGATGGGAATGCTTTTCTTGGCCGAGGCAAGTTCGCGGATGACACGGGTGGCGGTCATGCCGTCCATGACGGGCATTTGCATATCCATCAGCACCAGATCGTAATTGCCGCGCTCCACATGTTCGACCGCTTCGGCACCGTCATTGGCGATCTCTGCCTGATGCCCTAGCCGGGACAGCAGGCCGATGGCGACCTGTTGATTGATCTCGTTGTCCTCGGCCACCAGGATCCGCAAGCTGGGGCTGGTATCCACCGCCACCGCAGCTGCCGGCAAGGGCGCGGCAGGGAATGCCGGAACCTCCACCGCCTTGGCGGTGTGGCTTGTTCCCATCACGCGGTCCAACAGGGTGCTTTGGCGCACCGGCTTGGTCAGCACCGCATCCAGGCGCAGGCGTTGGGCGGCTTCGGGCAGCTCCTCGCCGGGGGCCGAGGTCGCCAGGACCAGCCGCAGCGCGGCAAAGGCCGGGTCGGCGCGCAGCATGACCGCCAGATCCAGCCCGCTCAGGCCCGGCATCTGGTGATCGAGCAGGCCGACGTCAAAGGGCGTGCCGTCCTGTATGGCCTGACGCGCCATCCTCAGGGCGATCGAGGCATCCTCGGCCACCTGAGCCTCGGCGCCCCAGGACTGCAACTGGCGCTGAAAGATATCGCGGTTGATCGGGTTGTCATCGACCACCAGCACACGCAAACCGGTCAGCGGCAGGCCGGATGGCTTGCCCGTCATGCCCTCGGCGCGCCGCAGCGGCGCTTGGAACCAGAAGGTGGTGCCTTTGTTCTCTTCGGAGGAGAAGCCGATTTCGCCGCCCATCATATTGACGATGCGCTTGGAAATGGCCAGACCCAGCCCGGTGCCGCCGAAGCGGCGTTGGGTCGAGGAATCGGCTTGGGTGAAGGTGCTGAACAGGCGCGGCTGCGCCTCGGCGGGGATGCCGATGCCGGTATCGACGATGCGCACCCGCATCCACGGCGTGCCATCCCGCTCTTCGACATCGACATTGATCGCGACGGTGCCGGTTTCGGTGAACTTGATGGCGTTGCCGGCCAGATTAAGCACCACCTGACGCAGCCGCCCGGCATCGGCCAGGAACACGCCATCGCAGTTGGCCGAGACGAGATAGGCCAGGTCGAGAGTGCGTCCCTTGACGCGCGGCGCCAGGATATCGAAAGCGCCTTCGATCAGCGGGCGGATTTCGAACGGGCCGTCCTCCAATTCGACGCGGCCAGCCTCCATCTTCGAGACGTCGAGGATGTCGTTGATGATCGTCAGCAACGAATCCGCCGAAATGCGGACGGTGTCGGCGAAGTGGCGCTGCTCCTCGCTCAAGGGCGTGTCCATCAACAATTCGGCCATGCCGATGATGCCGTTCATCGGCGTGCGGATTTCATGGCTCATGGTGGCCAGGAATTGGGATTTGGCATGGTTGGCGGCTTCGGCCAAATCCTTGGCGGCCAGCAGCTTGCGCCGATGCAAGCGCGACCGCTGAACGAACAGCAGCGACACCACCGCGCCCCACACCACCGCGCAGAAGCCGCCATAGACCAAAGCGAACAGGGTGAAGCGTTGGTGACGCAGGTCCGAAAGCGTGTCGAGCGGCGCGAACATATGCACCTGCATGTTCTCGCCCTGTAACGGCGCTTCGGCCATCACCGCCGGTATGCCTTGGGCGCCGATGCGCACGGAATAGGCTTCGCCGCTGGCCGAGGCGATAGGCAGCACCGGGATGCTGTCACGCTTGTAGGCCAACAGGCGTTCGGTGGCGGTCATGGTCAGGGCCGTCGCGCCCGGCAAGGCCTGAAGCAGCCAGTCGGGGTTGGTGGACATGACAACGACGCCGTGGCGGTCGGTGACGAAGGTGTCGCGGGCGGCGACGACCTGGACGATGGTCGGAATGTCGATCTTGACGACGGCGACGCCGCTGACCTGCCCGTTGCTCTGGATCGGCGCGGAAAAGAAAATGCCGGGAATGTTGGTGCGGCGGCCGACGGCGTATTGCACGCTCCTCTGGCCTTTTTGCGCGGCGCGGAAATATTCGCGGTCGGCGAATTTTTCTCCCACCAGCGTGTCGGGTTCGCCGGCGTTGCTGGAGCCCACGCATAGCCCGTCGGCATTGATGACAAAGGCCAGATCGATATTGATGCTCTTGGCCAGGAAGGCCAGATACTCGTTGAGACGCCCGGCATCCCCGTGTCCGGTCGTCACCGCCTGGATGGCGACGTCCTCATTGGCGATGACCAGCGGGAAGCCGCGGATATGCGCGATGGTGCGGGCGAAATCCTGGGTGAACTCGCCCAGCCGCACTTCGATGCTGGCATGGGTGCGGGCGACCAAGGCGTCGGCCTCGCGCCGTTCCCACTCCGCCGACAGCCACCATATCAGCGGCGCAGCCAAAGACAAGATCAGGACCGTCGTCAGAATCGTCTTGATGGCAGGGAACCGGAGCTGCACGGACGAGAGCACGATGAGCATCCTTCCCTTGATCAATTCGGCCAGAGGGTAGTCGGATGGTCGGGATTGTCAATAAGCGGTCCATCTACCTTTGGTTTAAGGTTCCATTAAGGTGGATGACACTGAAACGAGATGCCGATAGGGCTGCAATTCCGGTCGCCAATGGATGGTTTGGCCGCCTGGAAACAGGAACCGCAAGGCCTGACAGGGGATGCCGTGTTCGGCGACGATGCCTATGATATCTTCGGCAGGGATGACATCAACAGTGCGGGGTGCGGCACTTCCGGGGTTACGTCGCCGGAAATACCCGCTATAGTCGCAGTCTTTCCCGCCTTGCCTTAGACGAGTCGCAAGCCATGACGCTGGTTTTGAATATTGTGTGGATTATTTTCGGCGGTGCGGTGATGGCCCTGGGTTGGGTGTTCGCCGCGCTGTTGATGGCTTGCAGCATCGTCGGCCTGCCCTGGGTGCCGGCTGCGTTGCGGCTGGCCGCCTATACCCTGCTGCCGTTCGGCTCCACCGTGGTCGAGCGTGACGCGGGAACGGTCAGCCTGATCGGCAACATCGTTTGGCTGGTGCTGGCCGGCTGGTGGCTGGCCCTGGCGCATGTGCTGGTGGCGCTTTGCTTTGGCCTTACCATCATCGGAATGCCCTTCGCCTGGGCACACCTCAAGCTGGCGATGCTCAGCCTGACGCCGGTCGGAAAACAGGTGGTGGCCTTACCCCGCTGACCGTGACGCGGGGCCGGTGGCGGGTGTCAGTGATGCCCGCCATGGCCGTGATCGGCGGGCGCGTCGCCGGTGTCGGGGACGTGGAAGCCGGACAACAGGCCATAGGTGACCAGACAGGCCCCCAGATAAGCCGCTAACCCCAGGATCATGTTGGACATCTCTAACCTCTTCGTTAACGACGCCAAGCGAGCCTCGCACGCAGGATTGGCGCTGTCAACGCTGGCCGGGGCCATAGGTTTCCATCGATTTATCGCGCGCCGCCGGGTACAAGCCGGAGCGGACCGAGCATAGGGCCGCAGGGGCAGGCGAATTTCCGTCGCCAGACAGACCAGGGGTGACAGCATCATGGCGCCGACGACCTCCGACACCATCGACATCGAAACCGAAAATTCGGTCGAATTCCTGCGCGAACACACGCGCGGCTGTACTTTCGAGCGTGCCGACATCGCCAGTTTCTCCAAGCGGCTGCTGGCCGGTGACGCGCCGCCGCCGCCCTCGCCCGATGACGCCGCCGGGCTGAAGGTGGAAAAGAACGCCCTGGCGACGCTGTTCATCCCCAACATGTTCGCCCTGGCCGAGGAACTCCTCGATACCCAGCCGGGGTCGCTGTTCGCTCTGAACGGCGATCAGTTGAAGGTGGTCGCCCCCGACGCCGCCCGCTTCGTCATCGATCCGAACAATCCCCAAGGCAGCCTTTGCCGGATGGTCGAGCGCAGCATGAAAGCGGTGTTTCAGCATGTCGCGCCGCTTTACATCGCCGCCCTGCGCCAGACGGCGGCGGATGGCGATGCCCAGGCGGCATGGGCCGTCGAGGCCTTGCTGAACCGCTATGACGCGGCATTGGGCAATTATCACGGTCATACCAAGATCGCCGAGGCGGCGTTCTTCACGCCGGTCAACCATCTGATGGCGGGCATCAATACGGCGCTGTTCTTCATCCTGCGGGCGCTGTCGGCGATCACCGTGCTGGGCGAGCGGCGGCTGGGCCGTCCGATCACCGCCGAGGAACTGTGGGCGGCGGTGGGTGAGACGGTGCCGCTGCTGCTGACCATCGCCCGCTGTCATCTGGAGCAATTGCTGGAGTTGGAGCCGCTGATGGGCAAGGGCGGCGATCTTTATATGACGCAGCTCGACGCCTCGGCCTATGCGGCGGCGCTGGAAACCATGTTCACTCTGGCTCCCGGTCCCTTGCTGCGTCTGGAGTTCTCGCCACAGGTGCGGGCCGCCCTGCCCCGCCACCTGACCAGCGACAAACCGCGCACCGGTTGTCCGGCCCTGTTCGCCGCCACTGGAGACACCGAAAACGCCATCGTCACTCTGGTGCGGCTGGTCGGGCGGTGCTATGCCGGACTGCTCTTTTCGGCGGCTTGAGCCAAAGCGACATACCGGCGGGTGAGGGATCGCGCTATACTTGAGGCTTGCTCGTCCATGCCAAGAGGTCGAATCATGGTTATCGCCAAATTGATGTCCCGCATCGTGCCGGTGGTTGCCGTTGTGGCTCTGGCGGCTTGCAATGGCCCCACGGTCAGCCAGCAAAGCTCGCGGACCCTTCCCATCGCCGGGCTGTACAGCTACGGCGCCGGAGACCGCGATCTCGCTTTGGTGGTGCGCGGCAACCCCTTCGCCGAACCGCAGGCGACGCTGGATCAAGCGGTCGAACGCGACGTGGCGGATGGCGGCATCCTGCAACCGCCGACGCATCC
>DATGZW010000643.1:0-4334 GCA_035297005.1 Patescibacteria group bacterium | reverse complement strand
CCGAACAGTAAGCCGACACCGGCGATGCCGCTGAATTCGGTGATCAACGCGCCCAGGCAGGCCAGCAGCAAGGTCGAGCAGGACAGCCAAGCCCATTTGGCGCCGAAGGTCTCGCGGATCAATTCGCCATGCCCGCGCCCGGTGACCAAACCCAGCCGCACCGTCAATTCCTGGACCACGTACAGCACGGGGATCAGCACAATCTGCAACAGCAGCAGCCGATAGCCCCATTGAGCGCCGCTTTGCGCCGCTGTGATGATGCTGCCGGCGTCGGTATCGGCCAGCATGACCACGATGCCCGGCCCCAAGGCGGTCAAGGCCATCCAGGATCGGGAGAGCGCGGGGGCAGGAGCGGAAACGGTGGTGGTTTGCGTCATCGGTCGGCCCATCTGGTGCAAATGAGAATTGATAGCATCATTAATGGATAAAGCAGGATCACCTTAATTGCAAGAGGGTCTTTCAAAGGGCTGGCATCTCTCCGCGACGACGCGAGTCCCTTCGTCCTTCCACCAGCGGACAGGCGGATTGAACCGGCAATTGTGGTCGTGTAGCTTCGTTTCTTCTAGTTGCCATCGGGGATGGTGGTGCGAATTTCTGCAATGGGGGATGACGACAATGGCCGCATCAGTGGCAAAGGCCGGACTTATCGGGGGTGCCGCCATCGCGGTGCTGGGCGGCGTTTGGCTGGGAACCGGCATTGTCGGCGCGCGGGAGGCGGAGGCGCGTCTGCGTCCGATGGTCGATCATCCGCTGGGCAACGGCCAATGGCGTCTGGTCAATCTGGAGCATCGGGCGGGCGTGGTCACCTCGGAGGGGTCGGTCGATTTGCGGCTTGAGCATGCGTTGACGGGAACCGGCGAGGGGCCGGTGGTGGCGCGCATCGACTACCAGATCTCACATCTGCCGTTGCCGACGGGGCTCGTGCGCTTCCATTGGAGCGTCAAGCCGGCCGGCGACAGCGCCGATGCGGTGAGCAAGGTGCTGGGGCCGGACTTCAAGATGCAAGGCGACGGGCGGGTGATGGCGTCGGGCAAGGTGGCCACTGACATGCGCCTGCCTGAAATCGCCCTGGCCAAGGATGGCGACAGCCTGAAGATGACTCCGCTCAGCGGATCCCTGGTGGTCAAGGGCAGCACCCTGACGGCGCAGTGGCGTCTCGCCCGCATCGAACAGAGCAGCCAGGGCGAAAGCGTCTCGGTGGAGGGTGTCGCCGTCGATGTTGATATGACCGATTATAAGGAAGGCGTCGGCACCAGCTTGCTCGCCTTCGACAAGATCGTCACGGCCAGTGGAGCCATCGGCGGCATCAAGCTGCTGGGGCAGGCGGCGGATCACGACGACCGCCGCGATATTCGCTTGGCCGCGTCGGTCGCCACGGTGCAGGCGGCGAACGTCACCGCCAAGGATCTGGCCTTCGAGATCGCCGCCAAGGGGTTGGATCGCCAAAGCCTGAAGACGCTGATCGCGGTCGGTAACAGTCTCAAGCCCCCATCGACGGCGACGCTGGAGCAGTTGGACACCGCCCGCTCCGCCGCCGCCGTTCTGCTGAAGAAAGGCTTCTCGCTGAGCGTTCCGCATCTGGGCGGCGCGCTGGCGTCGGCTGCGGGAAAGCCGCAGAGCGCCTTACTCGATGCTCATGTCTCGCTGGATCTGGCGCCGACCACCGGCAATGGCGTGTCCCTGGCCGCGCAATTGACGTCGCAGGGAGCATTTTCCCTGGCCGTCAGCGGGATGCTGAAGGAACAGCGGCAAATGGCGCTGGCGCAAGGCTTCATCACGGCCACGCCGGATGGGTTGGCGGCCGATTATGCGCTGGCGGGCGGTAAACTGACGGTGAACGGCCATCCTTATGACCCGGCCGCCACCGGCGCGCTGTTGGCGGCGGCCGAGCTGCAAATCAATCATTTCCTCGATCCGCAGGCCTTCCCGCTGGCGGAGCCGGGTTTGGGCGACGACAAGACGGAAGGCGAGCCGGACGTCACTCAGGTGGACAGCGCGCCTCCGCCGCCCAACCGCTGAGGATACCGCTGCGGGCGAAATGCCCGATCCCTTCGGTGCGGCCACGGTCAATTGCTCTTCCGGCGGCGGATGTCGCCTCGAAATTGCCAGAAAGCCTTTGACCTGTGCGCCCTTTGTGGCAACGTCGCACCGAGTTCCCTTGCCTGATCGGATACGACATGGCCGACGACGCCAAGCAGACCGCCCCGCTGCCCGAAGACGCTTTCCGCCAGCCGATTGCGCCGCCGCCCTTGAAGGGCGACTATCGCCCGGCGACGCGCAACGATGACCAGGATTTCGCGCCGGATCGTCCGTGGCGGGAACGCATTCTGTATGGCGGCGCCGGCATCACCAGTCTGCTGTGGCTGCTGCTGTGCTTCACCTATGTCGGCAAGGCGTTGGGCTGGGGCAACCTGTTCGAGCTGCAACCGACCGAGTTCGGCGGCGTCATCGGCGCGGCGGTGCTGCCGCTGTCGCTGTTGTGGCTGTTCGTCGCCTTCGCCGACCGTGGCGCGGTGCTCAAGCGTGAGGCGGCGCAGATGCGGCGCTATCTCGACCGCTTGGCCTATCCGCATGAAGGGGTCGAAGCCCGCGTCTCCATCATCACCGAGTCGCTGCGCCGTCAAGCCGCCGCTCTGTCCGCCGCCTCGAACGACGCGGTGGAGCGTGCCGAGCAGGTGCGTCAGGTGCTGTCCAAGCAGACCGACGATCTGGGCAAACTGGCCGAGCGCGTCGGCAACGATACCCAACGCGTGGTCGATAGCCTGCGCACCGAAGTCGAGACGCTGACCCGTTGCACCGACAGCGCCGTCGAGCGCGTCATCGACGTGCGCAACACCACCCAGGAATTGATCCGCGCCACCGACGAAGCGGTGACGCGGGCGCGTGACTTCAGCGCCACCATGACCGAACAGGTCGATCGCCTGGAAACCGTCGCCGCCAAGGCTGGCGATCAGGCCGAGGGCGCCGGCACGATGATCCAGCGCGCCACCGACATTCTGGGCAAGGCGGTCGGCGGGGCGTCGGCACGGGTCGAGGAAATGGCCCGCACGGTCGATGCCCAATCCGAATTGATCACCGCCACCATCGACAAATCCTCGGCCCGCGCCGAGGAAGTCACCGGGGAATTGCAGCGCCGCGTCGAATCGCTGGACGTGCTGTTCAGCCGTCAGAACGGCGATCTGGCCACCGCGTCGGTGCGTCTGGCCGAACAGACCGGGCGTATCAGCGCCTCGCTGGAGCAGCAGGCCAGCGGTCTTGACCAGATTACTGAACGCGTGCTGGCCCGCGTCAAGATCGTCGAGGAAGGGTTGGGGGTGCAGACCCGCGAGCTGTCCTCGGCCTCCGATCTGGCCATGGTGCGCTTCCGCGAATTGGGCGAAGTGATGTCGCGTCACGTCGATAGCCTGCGCGCCGCCGCCGACGATGCCGCCCAACAGATGGGATCGGTGGGCGAGGTGTTCCTGCAACGCCGCGACGAAGTGGACGGTGCCGCCGAACGCTCCATCGGCCGGGTGCGCGAAGTGGGCGAGGCCTTCCAGGGCCAGAACCGCTCGCTGGCTGCCGCTTCGGACCAGATGACCATCCGCGCCCGCGAACTGACCGATGCGGTGCGCCAGCATATCGAAGAGCTGAACCGCGGCGCCGACCGCGCTTCGGCTCAGTCGGAAGCGATCCGCTCGTCGCTGCGCAAGCAGGCCGACGAACTGGCCGATATCGCCAATCTGGTCTCGACCCAGTCGAAACTGAGCGAAGCTTCGTTGGGCCAGCAGTCGCGCCACCTCAACTCGACGTCGGAACAGGTCATGGCCCGCGTCAAGGGCATTGCCGACATGCTGCGCCAGAACGTCAACGACCTGATGGCGGTGTCCAGCCGCGTCGGCTCGGAATTGCAGTCGGTGGGCGAAGTGCTGCGCCTGCGCTGCCAGGACGTTTCCTCGACCTCGCAGCGCGCCATCGAGGACGTGCAGGGCGTCTCCAACTCGTTCGAGGAGCGCTCACAGCAGCTGGCTCACGCCGCCGATCAGGCGGCGTCGCGCCTGCGCATGTCGGGAGACGATCTGCGCCGCCATACCGAAGTGATCTCCGCCGCCGCCGAACAGGCTCAGGCCGAGGTCATCGGCGTCGGCCAGAGCCTGACCAATCAGTCAGGCGAGTTGACCCGCGTCGCCGAGGACTCGTCCGAGCTGATCAAGGCGTTCAGCCAGCAATTGCGGCAGAACTCCGCCGAATTGGGCGATACCGCGCAGCAGGCGCAGTTGCAGGCGCGCGCCTCGGGCGATGCCTTGCGCCAGATTTCCCGCGAGTTCGAGGAAACCGCCGGCAAGACCACCGCT
>DATGZW010000642.1:0-9837 GCA_035297005.1 Patescibacteria group bacterium | reverse complement strand
CCCAGGTCCAGAAGGGTAAGCCCTTCGAGGAACAGCTCGCGATAGATCACCCGCTCGCCAAGCCCGCCGATCTGGCGGAAACCGACGCGACGGGATAATTCTGCCAGAAGCCCTTCCATCTTGCGCTTGTTGCGGGCGTCGAGATGCGACAGGCGGTTGCGCAAGACCACCCAATCGACCATGGTCTTTTCTCCGCGCAGCGCCCGCAGCTTCCGGGTTTCCCACACCATTTCGCTGTAATGGCTGGGCCGCGTCACCGTCATGTTGGCGGGATCGACGGTGCCCAGCACATCCAGATCGACGAAACTGTCGTTGAGCGGCGTCACTAGGATGTCGGCGAAGGAATGGCCCAGCCGTGACAACGGATGATCGCTGCCCGGCGTGTCGATCACCACCACGTCATGCTCGCCGGCCATGCGGTCGAGCAGCCCCAGGAAGCGGCCTTCGTCGGCGGTGGGCGAAGCGGTGGCCGGCACCGCCTTGTGATTGGGCATCGGCAGCGGACGGCCGATGCGGTCGATGCGGCGCTGGCGGTTTTCGATATAGCGGGTCAGCGTCCCCTGACGGGCGTCCAAATCGATCGAGCCGACCAACGCGCCGAGATCCAGCAGCGCCACCACCAGATGCATGGCGACGGTGGATTTGCCGCTGCCGCCCTTTTCATTGCCAATGACAATGATCCGCGCCCGTCCGTTCATGCCGTCCCCTGAACAGGAACGCAGCGGCGCATCGAACAAATGGAAGATGGGGTAGACCGTCTCATCCCCACACTCTATCCGTGTCGGCCAGCCCTGGCAACCGCACGAGCTTTGACCATTTCCCCACCGGTGCTATGCTCGGCGGCACTTTTTGTTACCCCTGGACCAGAGACCTATGACCGATACCGTGGATTGCGCCATCATCGGAGCCGGAGTCGTCGGGCTGGCGATTGCCCGCGCCCTGGCGCAAAGCGGCCATGAGGTGGTGGTGCTGGAAGCCGCCGAGGCGTTCGGCACCGGGGCCAGTGCGCGCAACAGCGAAGTCATCCATGCCGGCATGTATTATCCCGCCGGCAGCCTGAAAGCGCGCTTCTGCGTGCGCGGCAACCGTCTGATCCGCGATTTCCTGGCGGCGCGTGGGATAGCGCACCGCATGACCGGCAAGCTGATCGTCGCCAACAGCCCTGCCGAGGAAGAGACCTTGGTGCAAATCCAAGCCAAGGGCCGCGCCAACGGCGTCGATGATTTGCAGATGATCTCGGCTGCCGCCGCCCGCGCGCTGGAACCGGCCCTGACCTGCACCGCCGCCCTGCTGTCGCCGTCCACCGGAATCCTCGACAGCCACGCCACTATGTTGGCGTTGCTGGGCGATTCCGAGGCGCGCGGCGCTCTGCTGGTGCTGAAAAGCCCGGTCTTGGGCGGCGAAGTCACCGACCGGGGCATCCTGCTGAGCGTCGGCGGCGCCGAACCCAGCCGCTTGCTGGCCCGCCACGTCATCAACGCCGCCGGTCAAGGCGCTCAAGCCTTCGCCTCAGCCTTGCGCGGCCTGCCGCCGGCCAGCGTGCCGCCGCTGCATCTGGTCAAGGGCAACTACTTCCTGCTCGACGGACGGCCACCGTTCTCACATCTGGTCTACCCGACGCCGCCGGCCATCGGGTTGGGCGTGCATTTCACCTTGGATCTGGCCGGACAAGGTCGTTTCGGCCCCGATACGGAGCCGGTCGAGACTCCCAGCCACACCGTCGATCCGGCGCGCGGCGACGGGTTCTATGCGATCATCCGCCGTTATTGGCCGGATCTGCCGGATGGCGCCCTGCGCCCCGGCTATGCCGGTATCCGCACCTTGGCCCACGCTCTGGGCGACTCCTCGCGCGACTTCATCATCCAGGGACCGGCGGAGCACGGCGTCGCCGGACTGGTCAATCTCTACGGCATCGAATCGCCCGGTCTGACCTCGTCGCTGGCGATCGCCGAGCATGTGACGGAGTTACTGCGATGATCGGCCGCCGCGCCTTCACCCTTGGTCTGGGCTCGCTGCTGCTGAGCACCCCGGCATTGGCCGAATTCAAGCTGCCGCCAGCCAAGAAGGCCAAAAAAAAGCTGCTGAAAATCATCCCGGAAACGCCGCTGGAGGATATCCCCAACCATCGCCAGTACATGCGCGACATCGTCATCGAGTTGTCGGTCTATGCCAAGAAGCGCAACCCCAAATTCGTCGTGCTGGCGCGCAACGCCCCCGAGCTGGTGATCAAGGAACACCGTGAGGAACAGTGGGAAATCGCCCGCGATCCCGACGGCGCCGATTCCGGCAAGTTCACTCCGCTGGGCAGCGTCAACCGCCCCTATCTCAAGGCCATCGACGGCCTGCTGCTCGACGGCGCCTTTTGCGGTCACGATGCATATGGCAAGCTGACCGACGACGATGTGACCCAAGCCCTGACGCAAGCCGCGGCGGCGCTGGCCAAGGACGGGCGGCGCATCCTGACCATCGATTATTGCCGCGACCGCAAGGACATTGCCCTGGCGGCCAAGAAAGCCGCCGCCCTCAAGGCTCTGAGCTATATCGACCAGGACGGCGACAAGCGTCTGGGCCGTATTCCCAAGGGGCATCCGGCAGGCGAGGACGCCGACCACATCACCAACCTGACCGCCGCCAAGACCCTGTTGCCGATGCTGCGCTCGGACTCCTATGGCAGCCGTGACGACTGGGTGCAGGCGCTGCAAACCACCAATTACGATGTACTGCTGCTGGACGGCTTTTGGCATGGCAGTGAATCGCTGACCTTCGACGATCTGAAGGCGCTGAAGTTCAAGGCGGTCGGCAGCCAGCGGCTAGTGCTGGCCAACATGCAACTCGGCCGCGCCGTCGATACCCGCTATTACTGGAAGCGCGAATGGGAGGTCGGCAATCCGTCCTGGCTGTTCGCCCATGATCCCGACGACGATGCGCAAATGGTCGTCGAATACTGGAATCCCGAATGGAAGGAGATCATCGGCGCCTATCTGAAGGGCATTCTGGATCTGGGCTATGACGGCGTGGTGCTGGACGGCGTGGACGCCTATCTGCCCTTCGAAGACCTGACGCCGATCGACTGAGCCGATGCTTCCCCCCACCCGCAGCTACGAAGAAACCTGCCGCACCTTCCGCTGGCGCATCCCCGAATTCGTCAACATGGCCGTCGAGGCCATCGACCGTCAGGCCTCGGGCGGGGCCGAGGGCCATCGCACGGCGCTGATCGCCGAGTCGGAAATGGGCGTGGCGGCGCGCTATACCTTCATCGACCTGCAACGATATTCCAACCGTCTGGCGCATCTGCTGACCGATGCCGGCATCGTTCCCGGCGAACGGGTCGCCATCATCATGGGACCGTCGGGCGAGTCCGCCGTCGCCCTGCTGGCGGCGTTGAAGGTCGGCGCCATCGCCGTGCCGCTATCGCCCCGGCTGGAACCGCTGGCCCTGCTCGACCGCTTCCAGCGGTTGGAGGTCGCCGCCGCCTTGGGCGAGCGCAGTCTGGCGCCGCTGCTGGCGACTGCCCGCGCCACCCTGCCTTCGCTGCGGCTGGCCATGGCGGCGCATTCCTCGGCCGAGAACGTCGCCGAGATGTGGACAGCCCTGATCCCGGCGTCGAACGACTTCGACCCAGTGCAGACCCGCGCCGACGAACCGGCCTTGCTGCTGCACCATGCCGGCGAGAACCGCGCCACGCTCTATGCCCACCGGACTTTGCATACGCGCCTGCCCGGACTCGAGTTCGCCCATCGCGGCTTCCCGCATGTCGGCGACGTCATGTGGACCGCCGCCGATTGGGCCAGCGAGGGCGGTTGGCTGGACTGCGTGCTGCCCGCGTGGTGGCATGGCGTGGCCGTGGTCGCCAGCCCGGCCCGCGCCGACAACCTGCCCGGCCTGCTGGCCCGCTGGGGCGTGCGCAATATCCACCTGCCGGCGCATCGCCTGGAGGCCTTGCGCGAAACCATCGGCTCCGGCCTGCCGCCGCTGCGCAGTCTGGTGGTCACCGGCGAGACCAGCCTGGACGACGACGCCTGGTTGCGTGACCATTGCGCCAGCGCCGTGGTGCGCGCCCTGGGCAATGCGGCGCTGGGTCTGCTGGTGGCGCCCTCGCCGCTGTTCGATTGCCCGCCCCTGGCGCTGGGACGGCCCGTTCCCGGCTACACCATCGACGTGGTGGATCCGCGTGGCCGCATCCTGCCCGCCGATGTGGTCGGAGACATCGCCCTGCATCTGGACTCCCCCAACCTGCCGCTGGGAACCCTGGACGGCGACCCCCTGCCCCATCTGGGCCGCTGGATGCCGGTCGGCCAAAAAGCCCGCAAGGATTTGGACGGAACCTTTTGGCCCGACCCGCCGAGGATGTTGCCTCCGGTGCCGGTGGCGGAGAAACCGTTCAAGCTGCGGGCGCTGGATCCCGAGGAGCGGTGGCGGTAGAGGGCCATGCGATTCAGGATCTTTCGCTTGCAGGCAGACCGTTGAGCGCCGCTCGAACCTGTTGCCGGAGAACTGGCAGAAGCTCGGATTCAAACCACGGATTACGCCGCATCCAGCCGGTGCTTCGCCAGCTTGGGTGTGGGAGCGGAACGAAGGCAGGAAGAAACGAGTGAAAGGAACGAACGGTTTCGGTCATAGAGGTGGCGCGCGGTTTTTCCACGTAGGCCTTCTGCGCATAGTGCCCGACCAGCAGCGTCAAGCGCACTGCGATAAGCTGCGACCACACCCGACGATGCCAAAGCGGCGCGCACTCCGGTCGTGGCGGCCTGTCGCCGCCGCCCGGATCTTTGCCTGGATAACAGAATCCCATCGGCATAAGTGCGACCTGCCCCGGATCGTAAAAGGTCGCCGAATCAATCGCCATCCAGTCCCGCAAGCGTTCGCCGCTCTGATCGTCCCATGGAATGCCGGTTTCATGCACGCGGCTACCGGGCGCTTGCCCGATAACGAGGATGCTCGCGGTTTCCCCCGCCTGAATGATTGGCCTTGGGCCGAGGGGAAGCAGCGCGGCACAAACCGCACAGCGCCGAATCTCTTGAAGCAACGACTGTAGAGCGCTCTCTCCGCCATTTGGCGCGCGTGAACGGTCATGGTCGGTTGAATCAGTGGACATCAGACGCCTCCTGTTGGCAATCGATCCGTCCTTATCGCCTGCTTACTCCGTCCAGGCCGCCAGCGCATCCTTCAGCCGCTTGCGCCCTTCTTCATTCGGTGGCAGCCCGAATCTCAGCCAGCGCGGAGACGCGGCGAACGGCCTCACCAAAATCCCGCGCTGCCCCAGATGCTCGTACAGCGCCCAGGCGCGGGGGGCGTTGATGAGGCGGAACAGGCTGGTGCCGCCGGTCACCGACAGGTTGGCGCGCAACAGGATGTTGTCCAGCAGCGCGGCCTCCTGGCTCAGGCGTTTGCGGGTCTCGGCGATCCAGGCGGTGTCGCTCAGGGCGACGCGGCCGATCTCCAGGGCCGGGCCGCTGACCGACCATGGCCCCAGCACCTGACGGGCCAAGCGGGCCAGGGGGATGTCGGCGACGGCGAAGCCCAGGCGCAAACCGGCCAGACCGAAGAACTTGCCGAAGCTGCGCAGCACCACCAGTCCCAGCCCGACGGTCGAGGCCAGGGACAGTTCGGGGGTTTGATCGCCAAAGGCTTCATCGACCACCAGCAAGCCGCCGCGCAGCGCCAGACCTTCGGCGATTTCCAGCAGGCGCAAGGGATCGTGGCGGCGGCCATCGGGGTTGTTGGGGTTGACCACCACCACGACATCGGCGTCGCCGATGCGGTCCAGGGTCTCGCAGGGCAGCACTTGATGGCCGGCGTTGGACCAGCAGGTGACGTGCTCGCCATAGGTCGGACCGACCACGGCGACGCTGGAAAACGGCCGCAGCCGGGGCAATAGTTGAATGATCGCCTGGGTGCCCGGCACCATCACCAATTGCTCGGGGTCGAGCACGCCATAGGCGGCGGCGGCGGCGGCGTACAAAGCACGCTCGGCGGCGGCCTCGGGCAGGCGGTGCCAGCTCGACAATGGGATGTCGGGCAGCGGATAGGGATAGGGGTTGATGCCGGTGGACAGATCCAGCCAGCCGTCTTCGGGCCGGCCGAAACGGCGTTCGGCGGACGCAAGATCGCCGCCATGCACCGGCAGCGCGAAGGGATCGGAAGAAGAAGGGCTCGCTCGCATCCCCAAGGGCTAGCACTCCGCGCGGCGCGGCGCAAGATCGCCGCCGCGTTCGGTGTCAATCAAAGGCGCGACAGTGCCGAAAGCACGCGCCTCAGTCGCCCAATGGCCCATCATCAGGGGCAGCCGGCAAGGATTTGTGAAGGGCCGCGAATTCCGATAGGGTATCGGAAATCGCCTGCGCCGTCACGGCCCCCTGTTGGTCGGCGGAGAAGGCGCGGCGGATGGCCTGGGCCAGCTTGCCGAGCAAGCCAATATCCACATGATCGGGGGTCGCCGGCAGATCCTGGATACGCCCGACCAGGGCGGTCAGCGACAGCGCCAGTTCGGCGACATGCGCATAATTGGTGCCGCGCAGGCGCCGTGACAGATCCTCACCGATGAACAGCAGGCGGTCGAGATCCCCCACCAGTTCCTCGATGCTGCCGGCGCCGTCATAAAAGGCGACGATGCGCGTGACCAGGAAGCCGACCTGCACCGAATAACGCTCCATCTTATGCTCGTTGAGGCGGACGGTGGCGTTGTCGATCATGCGTTGCAGATTGACCAGATCGGTGCCGCCCACCACCTTGCTGCGTAGCGGATTGGGCACCTCGATCAGTTCGGTCTTGGGCGGCTCGCCGGGGCGCGGATCCTTGCGGCGGTCGGGGCCGATATAGTCATGGGTGACGACGAACGGCTTGCGGCCACGGGCGAAATTGCCGATGCGCTCCAGCAGCACATCCATCGCCAGCGGCTTGACCAGCAGATCATCGACCCCGGCATCGATGACTTGGCGCACCATCGCCAAATTCGGGTCTCCGGTGGTCGCCAGGGTCAGTACGAACGGGTTGCGCCCCAGGGTATTGTGGCGCATCCGGTGCACCAGGTCACAGAAGCTGCCGCCAGGTAAATCGACATCGCACAGGACCACATCGACCGACGGATTATCGAGCACATCGACCAGCCTTTCGATGCTGTGACAGTCGGTGATGCCGCGAAAGCCGTTGGCGAACAGCGCCGCCTTCAAGCCCTCGCGGATATGCGGATTGGGCTCGCCCAGGACCAGATGAATATTCTCGAAACGAAAATCCGCCATATCGTCGGACCAAGCGCCGGGCGCCTCGCCTACCCCTTAAGATGCCATCTGTTTTATTGGTAACACGGCCACACCTTGAACCCGAATAAATTCAGGCCATCCTGGGGTGCCGAGAAAACAAAAAAAGGAGCTGGATCAATTCCAGCCCCCTTTTTTCCTCATCATCAACCCTGAGGTTCGACGCTTACTCGGCGGCGCATTTGATCGGCGGCAGCATGGTGCCATGCTCGCGGAACGACTGATGCCACGAGAACGCCTTCTCCAGCACATGCGGGGTTTGCCCGCCACGGACCAGAGCGTCCTTGTAGTAATCGCGCATGGCGTCGCGGTACATCGGATGCACGCAGTTGTCGATCACCACCTGAGCCCGCTCACGCGGCGCCAGACCGCGCAGATCAGCCAGGCCCTGCTCGGTCACCAGCACATCGACGTCGTGTTCGGGATGGTCGGTGTGGGTGACCATCGGCACGATCGACGAGATCTTGCCGTTCTTGGCCACCGACTTGGTCACGAACACGGCGACATAGGCATTGCGGGCGAAATCGCCCGACCCGCCGATGCCGTTCATCATGTGGGTGCCGCCGACATGCGTCGAATTGACGTTGCCGTAGATGTCGGCTTCCAGCGCGGTGTTGATCGCCAGCACGCCCAGGCGGCGGATGACCTCGGGATGGTTGCTGATTTCCTGCGGGCGCAGCACCAGACGATCCTTGTACTTCAGGATGTCGGCATAAACTTCGTCATGCTTTTGCTTCGACAGCGTGATCGACGAGCCCGAGGCAAAGGTCAGCTTGCCCGAATCAAACAGATCGAAAGTCGAATCCTGCAACACTTCGGAATACATGGTCAAGTCATGAAACGGCGAATCGTTGAAGCCGTGCAGCACGGCGTTGGCGATCGAACCGATACCGGCCTGCAACGGGGTCAGGCTGTTGCCCATGCGGCCCTGCTTGACTTCATATTTCAGGAAGTCGACCAGATGGCTGGCGATGTCGCGGGTTTCCTGGTCCGGCGGGGACACATTGGCCGAGCTGTCCAGCTTCTGCGAAATCACGATGGCGGCGATCTTGGCCGGATCGATCGGGATATAGGTGATGCCGATGCGGTCGGATGGGCTGACCACCGGAATGGCTTCGCGGAAGGGGCGGCGGGTCGGGATGTAGACGTCGTGCAAACCAACCAGATCGAGCGACGAATTGATGTTGATCTCGATGATCACCTTGTCGGCGAGGATGGCGAAGCTCGCTGAATTGCCGATCGAGGTGGTCGGGATGATGCCGCCGTCCTCGGTGATCGCCACCGCTTCGATGACCGCGACGTCGATTTTCGGCAGCTGACGGGTGCGCAGCATCTCGACGGTTTCGCTCAGATGCTGATCGACATACATCACCTCGCCACGGTTGATGGCGGCGCGCAGGACCGGGTCCGACTGAAAGGGAATGCGGCGCCCCAGGACACCGGCTTCGGTCAGGGTCTTATCGACGTCGTTGCCCAGGCTGGCGCCGGTCAACAGAGTGATCTTCAGCTTTTCATTGGCGGCCCGCTCGGCCAGCGCCATCGGCACGATCTTGGCGTCGCCCGCGCGGGTGAAGCCCGACATGCCCACCGACATGCCATCTTTGATGTGCGACGCGGCTTCCTCGGGGCTGACGACCTTGCCCCACAGCGAATTCAGTCGAATGCGATCACGATACATTGGCCGGCGGACCTTTCCCTTCGTTTTTTCGTTAGGCCGGATGTGATCCAGCCTAAGGATGAGCTATCACGCCGCCACAAAAATGAGCCTTGTTTATCCCTCATGGACCGCAGCGCAAACGTCACTTGCCCCTCAACCAGGGGGCAATATATGGTGGAAAGTTACGCAAATGAGCCATCAGCCTTTCAGATGACGCAAGGCCTCGCAGGCAATGACGTAACTTTCTTGCAGCTCGTCGATCACCGCCGCCGAGTCGCTCAAATCGCCCTCGCGGCACTGCAACTCGAAGGCCCGGCACAACCCGGCCATGCGCATCAGCCCCAAGGTGGCGGCGGCGCTTTTCAGTCCGTGCACTTCGCGCTGACTGGTCTGGGTGTCGCCGGCCCCCACCGCGCGGCCCAGGCTGGCAAGGCTTTCCAGACTTGAGCTTTCGAATTCCTCGACCAGTTCCAGCACCAGTTCAAGGCCCAGCATGTCGCGCAGTTGATCGACGGGTTCCGGGTCGAACACCACCAGATGCGAGACGTCGGTGCGGTCGGTTTTGGCGGCGGTCATGGTCTCTTCCCCTGTGTCCTGGGACGGCGTCACCGCGTCCTTGTTGGCGTCATTGCGCGGAAAAGTGCCCCCGCCCACCAGATCGGCGCTTTGCAGCGTCGCCGCCACTGCATCCGCCCCACCCTCGGGGTTCGCCCATTGCTCCAGCACCGACAGCAATTGGTTGGCGACGAACGGTTTACCGATGAAATCATTCATTCCGGCTTCGATACAAGATAGATTATCGGTCCGGCTTACGGCGGCCGACACGGCGATAATCGGAATGCGCGACACCGGCCCCGCCAGCACGCGGATAGCGCGGGTGGCGTCAAGGCCGTCCATCACCGGCATCTGCACATCCATCAAGAC
>DATGZW010000641.1:0-5961 GCA_035297005.1 Patescibacteria group bacterium | reverse complement strand
ACGCCCCGGCGAAGAGGCGCAGCAACCGGAATACAAGGGTATCTCCGGCCCCGGCGCAGCCGAGGCGACGCAAGACGCGCGCGACATGCTGCTGGCCGGAATCTTCCGGAATTTCAGCGTGCGGCCGGAATTGCGCGGCCGTGGTCTGGCGGTGCGTTCGCTGCTGGTGAACGTGATGCCGAACGGCATGCTGGCTGCTCCTTATGCCGGAGATCAGCCGACCAATCCGGGTTCGACCAGCCGACAATACAATTCCTTGCCCAAAGGCGATCCGCGCCGGCTGCTGATCGAGGAGTTTGACCGGGCTATCCGGGCGGCGCAGCCGTTCCATTTGCCCCCCGCTTTGGTCTTCCGCGCGCCCTTCAGCGTGCGTCTCGATTTCCGCCTGGATGATGCGCCCTGAGGGGCCTCACGCGCCGAGTACCCGACTAAAAGACTTGACTAATTCCACCGCTTGGACCATCTCTCGACCAGAGACGATCCGCCGGGCTCCCCGTTCGCGGGGGCGGCGAAACTGTGCAGGAAAGACGCCATGTTCATCCAGACCGAATCCACGCCCAACCCCAATACCCTCAAGTTTCTGCCGGGCCGCGACGTCATGGGCAGCGGCACCGCGTCGTTCGCCGATGCCGAGGCGGGCAAGACCTCGCCGTTGGCCACCCGGCTGTTCGCCATTGACGGCGTGAGCGGCGTGTTCTTCGGCGCCGATTTCATCACCGTCGCCAAGGCCGACGGGTCCGACTGGTCGGTGCTCAAGCCTCTGGTGTTGGGCTCGATCATGGACCACTTCACCTCGGGCGCCGCGCTGCTGACCGAGCAAGCCGCCGCCAGTACCGAAGAGGACAGCGAAGTGGTTGCCCAGATCAAGGAATTGATCGAAACCCGCGTGCGTCCGGCGGTCGCCAATGACGGTGGCGACATCATCTTCCGCGCCTATGAAGACGGCATCGTTTACGTGCATATGCAGGGGTCGTGCAACGGCTGCCCCAGCTCGACTGCGACCCTTAAGCATGGAATTGAAAACATGCTGCGGTACTACATTCCCGAGGTCCAATCAGTCGAAGCGGTCGAGTGATAGAACCGCTCAAATCCGGGCGCGTGCTGCGGTGCAACAGAAAAAGTTGCATCTGAGCACGCGTTCGGGTATTCATAAAAAAAACAAAGCTTGTCTTGAGGGGGGCACTGGCGAAACTGCATAAGCGATTGGATGTATGAATCTTAGAAAACGAACCTCGTTACGCGACGGATTATCGCTGGCTTTGCTGGCGGCCTGTATCATCGGATTGATCACCGTAGTCTCCATCGGGCGCCCGTCGCCACGCATGGCGGCAAGTGTGGCTCCCACGGTCATTGCACGCGGACCGACCGTTCCCGCGGCTACCTACATCATTCACCAAGCCGAAACCCACAGCGCCCCGCTTCTGCAGGCGGCGTTCGATCGTATCGGTTTCGATTTGGATTCCGTCGCCGCCGGCTATATCTCGGTGCCGCGTGTCTTGCTGTCCGCTTTACCTCCCGATATCGAGCGGCTCGACAGCATGGATGCCCGCAAGGTGCTGTTCCTGCGGACGCTGCTGCCGGTTGTTCTTGCCGTCAATGACGAGATCGGCGCCGACCGCGCCCGCTTGCTGGACGTGCGGGCGCAGATTGCCAGCGGTACGCCGCTGGCCGACGCCGATGTTCAATGGGTGATGGGGCTGGCCGACGTCTATGACCAGCCGGACGCCGACATCGGCGCGCTGTTGAAAAAGATCGACGTCATCCCGCCGTCGCTGACCTTGGCCCAGGCCATCCAGGAAAGCGGCTGGGGCACCTCGCGCATTGCCCGCGAGCAGAACGCCCTGTTCGGGCAGTTCGGCCAGGATGCGTCAGGGGGATGGGACTACCGCGATTTCGAGAGCCTGAGCGAGGCCGTGCAGTCCTATGCGCATAATCTGAACACCCATCGGGCCTATCGCGAATTCCGCGCCGCCCGCGCCAAGATGCGCCAAAAGGGGGCAGACATCGACGCCTGGGAACTGGCCAGCACGATGCATCGTTATTCCGAACGTGGTGACGAATATGTTCAGGCCGTGCGCTCGATCATGCGCGACAACAGCCTGGAATCTTTCGATGCCGCGCGCCTCAAGGGACGTGGCGTTCCCACTATCGTAGCGAGCAACGAATGACCCAAACGATCAGCGCCGCCGATCTCGGCATTCTGTTCACCGAGGCTCATACGCATAGCCACTGGCTCGACAAGCCGGTCGATGCCGCCACCCTCAAGGCGGTCTACGATCTGGCGCGGTTCGCGCCCACCAGCGCCAACACCCAGCCGGCTCGCTTTGTCTTCATCACCTCGCAAACGGCCAAGGAGCGGCTGAAGCCAGCCTTGGCCCCCGGCAATGTGGATAAGACGATGGCGGCTCCGGCGACGGTCATCATCGCCCATGACATGGAATTCTACGAGAACTTGCCGAAGACCTTCCCCCAGGCCGATGCGCGGTCTTGGTTCCTCGGCAATGACGCGTTGATCGAATCGACGGCGTTCCGCAACGGCACGCTTCAGGGCGGCTATCTGATCCTGGCGGCGCGCGCCTTGGGCCTGGATGCCGGTCCGATGAGCGGCTTCGACAATGCCAAGGTCGATGCCGAGTTCTTCCCCGGCGGCCGGATCAAGTCGAACTTCCTGATCAATCTGGGCCATGGCGACGCGTCGAAGCTTTATCCGCGCAATCCGCGCCTGGACTTCGACGAAGTCGCGCAGATCCTCTAAGGGATAGGTGCTGGCGGGTTAACCAGCCGCCAGCATCGGCTGCGGCAGCGCCGTGTCGCTGAACAGCGGATAGCGGGCGCGGGCCTGGAACAATTGGTAGTGCCACCATTCGTTCCGATAGAAATCCCATCCGGCCGAGGTCATGATCCCCATCAACAGATGGCGGTTGCGTTGCGCCTGGACCGAAATCCCCGGATGGCCGTGATGCGACAGCGGGGTGAAGGCGTCGAAGGCGGTGCCCATGTCCAATTCGCGCCCCTGGTCATCGACCAGCGTCAGATCGACCGCCACGCCGCGGGAATGCGGCGAGCCGCGCCGGGGGTCGGCAAGGAATTCCGGGTCGGGCGTGTGGTTCCATAAGATCCACTGCGCTTCCTGCGGGCGGAAGGCGTCAAACACCTTAAGCCGCAAGCCCAGTGGCCGGGCCAAGGCGATGGCTTTGCTCAGGCACTCGGCGGCGTCGGCATGCAGCCAGCAATCGGCGCGCGCATAGACCGGCTTGCCGGTGAAATTATCGGCGGTGGCATAGGCGATGCTCAGATCGACGTCGAAAGCGGGCGGAATGATGCGAACCAGGGCCATAATGCAGCAGGAGCCTTTGCAGACGGAGATGTCGGCGGCAGTATAGCCCCGTCATTGTTGACGATAAGGAAAATCGCCTCGTGAATGTCCTCGCTTTCGACTGCTGCACCCAGGCCTGTTCCGCCGCTGTTCTCGCCGATGGGCGGGTGCTGGCTCACCGCGCCCAAGCCATGGGGCGCGGCCAAGCCGAGGTGCTGATGCCGATGATCCAGGCGGTGCTGGCCGAAGCCGGGTTGTCCTGGGCCGAGATCGGGCTGGTCGCCGTCACCGTCGGGCCGGGCACGTTCACCGGCTTGCGCATCGGTCTGGCGGCGGCACGCGGCATGGCGGTGGCGGCGGGGCTGCCGGTGGCGGGGGTGACCACCACCGAGACGGTGGCTTATGCGGTGCCCGAGGCCGAGCGGCGCGGGCGCACCCTGCTGGTGGCGATCGACGGCAAGCGGGCCGACATCTTCGTCCAGGCCTTCGCCGAGGATCTAACTCCCTTGGGCGAGGCGGCGGCGCTGATGCCGGACGACATTGTCCAAAGGTATCCCGGACCG
Organism: Patescibacteria group bacterium; assembly: GCA_035297005.1. Taxonomy (GTDB): domain Bacteria; phylum Pseudomonadota; class Alphaproteobacteria; order Rhodospirillales; family Magnetospirillaceae; genus DATGZW01. Next base: position 2,082 of record DATGZW010000641.1, on the reverse strand, counting down.
CTGGTCCTGGCCGGCGATGCGGCGCACCGCTTGGCCGAACTGCGCCCCGACGCGCTGGTGTCGTGTGCGGAAATTACTCCCAATGCGGTGGTTCTTGCTGGTCTGGCGGCGCGCCGTTACTGCGAGGGGCGGAGTTTGTCTCCGGCGCCACTCTATCTGCGGCCCCCCGATGTCACCTTGCCGGGGCCTCCCCGATGACTCCGGTCAGCTCTGCGCATAGCGCATTGCTGGCAGGCATGCACCGCATTTGCTTCGCCGAACCTTGGGATGCGGTGGCAATGGCCGAGTTATTGGCGATGCCGGGCGCTTATGGCTTCCTGGCCAGCGGAGATGTGCCGCAGGGCTTCATTCTGTGCCGCGCCGCCGCCGGCGAGGCCGAGGTGCTGACTCTGCTGGTGCTGCCGCCCTATCGCCGTTCGGGTGTGGCCGCGACCCTGTTGCAAATGGCGCTGAAGACGGCCCGCGCGCAGGCCGTTGAATCAATGTTCCTGGAAGTCGCGGCCAACAACAGTGCTGCTCAAGCCCTGTATGAAGACCAGGGTTTCCGCCAAGTTGGCCGCCGTCCGCGCTATTATAGCGGCAGTATTGACGCGCTGGTGCTGCGCCGCGATCTCTAGACTTTCATGATCATCAGATGATGAATTCCGGCGGAGCTTTCGCCGGGTTCGGCGGTGATGGATACAATCACATGACCCAATTCTGCAACCGAACGGGGCACGTTGCGGATGGGTTCGACACCTTGAAGGCGCACGTCCAGAGTTTCACCAGATTGCATCCGTTCAATCAGTAACTTGGTCTTGACGAAGGTCAAAGGACAGAGTTCGCCGGTGATATCGAGATGGTAATTTGTGGTGTCAGTCACGACCGTTCCCCGAGTTTTTCAGTTTTAACATTCGATATTGCTATCCGTTTTGGAACAAACTATATAGTCGGACAACCGTTGTAATCAGAGGCCGCCTACCAATGTCCGACCAATCCAACCAAAATGAACTGTTGGCGCTAACCACCGAGATCGTGGCTGCCCATGTGGCCAACAATAGTGTTCCGGTGTCGGATCTGCCGCAGCTCATTCATGAGGTTTATCGCACCCTGGCCTCGGTGGGAACCACTCCGGTCGTGCCCGAGCGTCCGCAGCCTGCGGTCCCGGTGAAGAAGTCGGTCACTCCCGACTACATCATCTGCCTCGAGGACGGCAAGAAGCTGAAGATGCTGAAGCGTCACCTCAAGACCGCCTATGATATGACCCCCGAGGATTATCGCGAGCGCTGGAATCTGGGCGCCGACTATCCGATGGTCGCGCCGAACTACGCGCTGCATCGCAGCACTCTGGCCAAGAAGATCGGTCTGGGCACCAAGCCGCGCAAGCGTCGGCGCACCGCTCCCTGATCTTCCGACGATATATGGGTGGCGCCGCGGGGAACGACTCGCGGCGCCATTTGGTTTGTCGTTGCAACCGCTTTGAAATATCGGCTACAAATCCGACATGATCTCGCGAATCGAACAGCGCTGCGTCGACAAGGGGATGAAGATGACCGAACAGCGTCGGGTGATTGCCCGTGTGCTGTCGGATGCGTCGGATCATCCGGATGTCGAAGAGGTTTATCGTCGGGCCACCGCGATCGACCCTAATATCAGCATTGCCACCGTCTATCGGACGGTGCGCCTGTTTGAAGAAGCCAATATCCTCGAACGCCATGATTTCGGCGATGGCCGCGCGCGCTACGAGGAGGCTCCAGACGCCCATCACGACCACCTGATCGACATGCAAAGCGGCCACGTCATCGAATTCCAAAGCTCGGAAATCGAGGCGTTGCAGCGAGAGATCGCTCGCCGCTACGGCTATAAACTGGTGGGTCATCGGCTTGAACTCTATGCCGTGCCGATACGCGACAACGAGGGCGGCGACGCCCAATAAACCCGACCGGCGACGGCTTGCCGCCGGCAGCGAGACGAGGTTCCATGAGCGCCGATTTGACCGACGTGGACGAAGCGGGGGCAGCAGGCCTGGAGGTTCGTCTGGCGGTCACTCCCGCCGAGACCGAAGCCGCCCAACGCCTGCGCTACCGGGTGTTTTACGACGAA
>DATGZW010000640.1:0-2243 GCA_035297005.1 Patescibacteria group bacterium | reverse complement strand
ATCTGACCGCCGCCGAAGCCGCCACCGCCCTGGTTGCCGCCTTGAAAACCGGCGATGCCGCCGATGCCGCCCTGGAGTTGGCCGCAGGGAACCATCCCCATGTTCTGGTTGAACTTCGGGAAGTTGAACTGTGCCTCGGAGTGGTCCGGCGTGGCCAGCGCCCAGGCGAGGCCAACTGCAACGACGCCACCCCCGATCAACAAGCGTTGCACCGCGGTCATGACTACACCTCAGACGAAGATGAGCAGGAGAAAAAAGCGGTTGGTCTTTCCCGCACGCGCCATTCGCCACCGGAGGACGATTTTCCCGAGTATACCGGGCCGGAACACCCTAGCATAGTTGTCCAGGCCGTCCCGGTGCAAGGGAAAACTCGTCCGTGGGCGCCTGTAACGCCTCAATCGATAAAACGGGCCGGCGCCGCAAACTTGCGCGCCCGGGGCGAAAACAGTCATTTGTCCCGCCGCTTGCGGCTTCGCAGGAATGCGAAGCCGCAAGCGGCGCGACGTGGCCGCCGCTATTTCGTCAGTTGACGACACCTCGGCATTTTCCTTCGGCACTGATCGTCACCTCGTGCCGCGCCGCATTCGTGGTCGTGCCCCAAGTCCCATGACTTCATCGTGTTGCGCCGTTACTTCCCGACGGCGGTGGCTTTCGGAACACGCCTTGCGATAGGAAAGGCCCTCCGCTAATGCCGGCGGAGTGAAAGGACGCCTCATGAGTTCCTCGTTCAACCCAATCGTCTTCGCCCTCCGTCATCCGATCACCGTCATGGCCGCGGTCGCCGCCCTCGCCGTCGGGGCGGTCCTGGCCGTGCAGCGCATGGCCATCGACATTTTCCCCACCCTCGACCTGCCGGTCATCTACATCGCACAGCCTTACGGTGGCATGAGCCCGGGGCAGATGGAGAGCCAAATCACCAGTTTCTACGAGGGGCATTCGCTCTACATCACCGGTATCCATCACGTCGAGTCGAAGAACGTCCAGGGCATGGCCCTGGTCAAGCTGTACTTCCACCCCGGGACCAACATGGCCCAGGCGATGGCCGAAACCATCGGCTACGCCAACCGCTCCAAGGGCTACGTTCCCCAGGGGACCGTGCCGCCGTTCATCGTCCGCTTCGACACCGGCAGCGTGCCGGTCGGCTACCTCGTCCTCGAAAGCGATGACCGGGGCAAGTACACGATGGGTCAGCTGCAAGACATGGCCATCTACCGCGTCCGCCCGATCTTCGGCAGCCTGCAGGGGGTGTCGTCGCCGCCGCCCATCGGCGGCAACACCCGGGCGATCGTCGTCAACGTCGATCCCGACAAGCTGCGCTCCTATCACCTGTCGCTGGACGACGTGGTGTCGGCGCTGAACGACGGCAACACCATCACGCCGGCCGGCAACGTCCGCATCCACGATCAGGTGCCGATGGTGCCGATCAACGCCATGGTGCGCGACCCGCAGGAGCTGAACAACATCTCCCTCAAGCCGGGCGGCAACCTTTACCTGCGCGACGTGGCCCGGGTCGAGGAGGCGTCCGACATCCCGACCGGCTACGCCCTGGTCAACGGCAAGCGTACCGTCTACATGCTCGTCACCAAGCGCGCCGACGCCTCGACCCTGGCCGTGGTCAACTCGGTCAAGGAGAATCTCGGTCGCATGCAGGACGCCCTGCCGCCCGACGTCCACCTGCGCTTCGAGTTCGACCAGTCGCCCTACGTCAAGCGGGCCATGTGGGGCGTCGGCACCGAGGGACTGCTCGGCGCCGTACTGACGGGGTTGATGGTGCTGGTCTTCCTGCGCGACTGGCGCAGCGTGCTGGTCGTCGTGCTCAACATCCCGCTGGCGCTGATGGGGGCGCTGGTGGCGCTGTGGGCCACCGGGCAGACGATCAACCTGATGACGCTCGGCGGCCTGGCGCTGGCGGTCGGCATCCTGGTGGACGAGGCGACCGTCGAGGTGGAAAACATCCACGTTCAGATGGGCCTGACCGACTCGGTGGCGCTGGCGGTGCGCCGCGGCAACACCGAGACGGCGGTGCCCCGCCTGCTCGCCATGCTGTGCATCGTGGCGGTGTTCCTGCCGGTCTTCTTCATGGAAGGGGCGGCGCGGAACATGTTCGTGCCGCTGGCCCTGGCGGTCGGCTTCTCGATGATTACGTCCTATCTGCTGTCCAGCATGTTCGTGCCGGTGGTGTCGGTGTGGCTGCTCCGGCATCACGGGAAGACGGGCACGGGCAGGGGCACGGGCACGGGCAC
>DATGZW010000639.1:0-5366 GCA_035297005.1 Patescibacteria group bacterium | reverse complement strand
CACGCCATCCGCATCCGCACCGGCGAACGCGATGACGGCGCTTTGTAGCGTCCGCTATCGGGATTAAGCATGAAAGGGATATCCATGATCATGGACCATATGACACGGCGGGACTTCGGCATGCAGCCGTTCCCGCGTCTGGCGTCTCTCTCGGTCTTGGTGGCGATCGCCGTCGCGGCCTCCGCCGGTCTTGCCTACGCCCAGGAGGCAGCCCCGGCGGCACCGCCCAAGATCGATTCCGGCGACACCGCGTGGATGCTGACATCGATGGCCTTGGTCCTGATGATGACGATCCCCGGTCTGGCGTTGTTCTACGGCGGCATGGTGCGCAAAAAGAACATCCTCGACACCTTGATGCAAAGTTTCGCCATTACCTGTGTGGTCACGGTGTTGTGGACGGTACTCAATTACAGCACCGCCTTCCGCGCCGGGACGCCCTTCATTGGCGGGCTTGACCGCGCCTTCCTGCAAGGCATCGCCAGCGACATCACCAAGAACACCGGATCGACCAACCCGCTGGCCCCCACCATTCCCGAAACGGTCTATCTGTGCTTCCAGATGACCTTCGCCATCATCACTCCGGCACTGATCACCGGAGCTTTCGCCGAGCGGATGAAGTTCTCGGCGATGCTGTGGTTCATGGCCTTGTGGGCGACGCTGGTTTATGCACCGATCGCCCATTGGGTGTGGGGGCCGGACGGCTTCTTCAACAGCGGCAACGACAAGGCCTGGGTGCATGTGCTCGACTTCGCCGGCGGGACGGTGGTGCATATCAATGCCGGCGTCGCCGGTCTGGTCTGCGCCATCGTGCTGGGCAAGCGCCAGGGGCTGGGGTCCGAGCATCTGGCTCCGCATAATCTGGTGCTGACGGTCATTGGCGCGTCGCTGCTATGGGTCGGCTGGTTCGGCTTCAACGCCGGCTCGGCGACCAGCGCCGGCTTGCAGGCCGGCATGGCCATGACGGTCACCCAGATCGCCACCGCCACGGCGGCGCTGGCCTGGATGTTCGTCGAATGGGCTTGCAAGGGCAAGCCGAGCATCCTTGGCATCTGCTCGGGCGCGGTGGCTGGTCTGGTCGCCATCACTCCGGCCTCGGGCTTCGTCGGTCCAATCGGCTCGCTGGTCATCGGCGCGGCGGCTGGCGTGGTCTGCTATTGGGGCGCGGTGTGGCTCAAGGCCAAATGCGGCTATGACGACGCCCTTGACGCCTTTGGCGTGCACGCCATCGGCGGCGTCGCCGGAGCGCTGCTGACCGGTGTTTTCGCCATCAAGGAATATGGCGGCACGTCGGGCCTCATCGAAGGGAATGCCGGGCAGGTGGTCAGTCAGGCCATCGGCATCGTCACCGTCATCGTCTATGACGCCATCTCCACGCTGATCATCCTCAAGGTTATCGACGCCGTCATTGGCTTGCGCGTGGCGCCTGAAGTCGAGCGCGACGGGTTGGACCTTGCCCTGCATGGCGAGGTCGTGCCGTAGCGGACGCGGCCGGGTGCGGCGGCCAATAACGCCGCACCCGCTGCCGGCAATCTGGGGCGATGCGGCAATCCGGACTTGCCGCTAGGGGGGCGCATCATGCTAATAGCCTGACTTTCCCGAAGCCTGCGGGGGGACAGGGCGATGCGCTGCCTGGTTATCGAAGACGACTCCGAGACCGCCCGCTATATCTGTAGCGGCTTGACCGAGGCCGGACATGCGGCGGTGCAGGCCGGCAACGGCATCGACGGCTTGCGGCTGGCTTGCGGCGAGGCGTGGGACGTGGTCATCCTCGATCGCATGTTGCCGGGCAATATTGACGGCTTGTCGATCCTCAAGACTCTGCGCGAGCAGGGCAATACCACGCCGGTGGTGATCCTCAGCGCGCTGGCCTCGCTCGATGAGCGGGTGCGCGGGCTTCGCGGCGGCGGCGACGATTACCTGACCAAACCCTTCGCCTTCGAGGAACTGCAAGCGCGCATCGAGGCGCTGTGGCGGCGCTCGGCGCAGTGGGAGGAACCGTCGGAACTGCGCATTGCCGATTTGCGCCTGGACCTGATCGCCCGCAAGGTCGAACGCGCCAACCAGCCCATCGCCATGCAGCCGCGTGAGTTCCGCCTGTTGGAATTCCTGGTCCGCCGTCAAGGTCAGGTGGTCACCCGCAGCATGCTGCTGGAAGGGGTGTGGGATTACCATTTCGATCCGCAAACCGGGGTCATCGACGTGCAAATCAGCCGGCTGCGGCAAAAGATCGACAAGGATTTCCCGCCGCCCTTGATCCACACCGTGCGCGGCGCCGGCTATAGGGTCAGCATCGATGGCTGAGCCTTGGTTCCTGCGCTGGCCGCGCCTGCCGGGCACCGTGGCGTTCCGACTGGCTCTGGGCTATGGGGTGCTGGTGGTCGGCTCGATGGCGGTGGTCGCGCTGATGTTCTATGTCGGCACCGTCGGCGTGCTGGCGCGCGGCACCGACCACAAGCTGACCACCATTTCCGCGCGGCTGACCGACCATTACCAGCGCTACGGCACCGAGGCCTTGCAACTGGAAATCCAGCGCCTGCTGGACGACGGCATCGATTCGGACACCGAGGTCTATCTGCTGGCCGATCCCAATGGTGGGAAGATCCTTGGTAATTTGTCCGCTTGGCCGGTGGAGGCGCCGTTCGACCAACTGACCGACCAAGAGGTTATCCGCGCCGGACGCGCTTCGGTCAGCCGCCTGCTGCCGCATCGGCTGTCGACCGGAAATATCCTGGTGGTCGGGCGCGATTTGGAGGATTTGCGGCTAATCGAGCAACTGGTGTGGCGGGCGCTGGGCGCTTCCGCCGTGGTCGCCTTCCATCTGGCGGTCGGCGGGGCGTTGCTGTTCCGCCGCCAGATCGAGCGACGCATCGCCGCCATCCGCCGCACGGCGCTGAAGATCGAAACCGGCGACCTTAGCTGGCGTATCCCCGGCTCGGCCAAGGAGGACGAGTTCTCTCGTCTGAACACGGACATCAACCGCATGCTCGACCGCATCCAGCATCTGATGGATGGCGTGCGGCATGTGTCGAACACCATCGCCCACGACCTGCGCACCCCCTTGGGCCGCATCCGCGCGCAACTCGACGAGGCCTTGCGGCCCGGTCGCAATCTGGAACAGGTATCGCTGGCCGCGCGTACGGCTATCGGCGGCATTGACGATGTGATCGCCATCTTCGAGAAGCTGCTGCAAATCGCCGAGGCCGAGGCTGGCACCCATCGCCAATCGTTCCAGTCGGTGGCGCTGGGGCCGATCGTCACCGACATCGTCGAGTTGTACGACGCCATGGCCGAGGACAAAGGCATTGCCTTGCGGGTCTGCGTCGATGGCGAGCCGGCGACCTTGGGCGACAAGGATCTCTTGGCCGGAGCGGTCGCCAATCTGATCGACAACGCCTTGAAATATGCCGGCGGTGGCACGACGGTCCATGTTACGGCAAGTGGCGACGGCGATACCGTCTCCATCGTCGTCCGTGACGACGGTCCCGGCATTCCCGCCGCCGAGCGGTCCAAGGTGACCGAGCGCTTCTATCGCCTGGACGCCAGCCGCAGCCTGCCCGGCAACGGATTGGGCCTGTCGCTGGTCGGCGCGGTTGCTGGTCTGCACCGGGGCTGGTTCCGTTTGGATGACGGCGCCCCCGGACTGGTCGCTCATATCATCCTGCCCAGCGCCCGAATCTCGCATTCCGAGTTGATCACACAGGCCATATCGGCTAGGTGAACCTTACCAAATCGTAAGCTGACACGAATAATAGGCAGTCACTAGAGTGCCAGCCGCCATGGAAACAGATCCCTCGACAAAACTCGCCCCCGATTCCCCGCCTCGCGCCAGCCTTGCCTCTCCGCTGCGCATCGTCGCCGTCTGGGGACCGGGCCTGTTGGTCATGCTGGCCGACACCGACGCCGGCAATGTGGTGACCGCCGCCCAAGCCGGCGCGCAGTGGGGCTATCGCCTGCTGCCGCTGCTGTTTCTGCTGATACCCTTGCTCTACATGGTGCAGGAACTGACCGTGCGCCTGGGTATCTTCACCGGGCGCGGGCATGGCGAATTGATCCGCGACACCTTTGGTCCGCGCTGGGCGTGGCTGTCGGCGGTAGGCTTGGCCATCGCCACCATCGGTTCGCTGATTACCGAATTCACCGGCATCGCCGGCATCGGCGAGTTGTACGGCCTGTCGCGCGCGCTCACCTTGCCGGTCAGCGCCGGAGTCCTGCTGCTGGTGGTGGCCACTGGATCCTATCGCCGCACCGAATGGGCGGCGCTGATGATCGGCATGTTCGAGCTGGCGTTCTTCGCCGTCGCTTGGGCTGCGCATCCGGACACGGCGACGATCCTGCACGACAGCGTGGATATTCCCTTCGCCAACCGCGAGTTTCTCTATCTGGCGGCGGCCATCGTCGGCGCGGTGTTCAATCCGTGGATGGTGTTCTATCAGCAATCGGCGGTCGCAGATAAGCATCTGCACGCCGCTGATTACCGGTCCGAGCGCTGGGACACGGCGCTTGGCGCCATTTTGACCCAATGCCTGACGGCAGCGGTGCTGGTGGCCGCAGCCGCCACCCTGGGCGCTCATGGCGCGCCGCAAAGCTTGAACAGCGTCGGTGAAATCAGCACGGCGCTCAGCCTGTTGCTGGGCGGGCCGGTGGCGCAGGCGGTGTTTAGCGCTGGAGTGTTGGGGGCGGCGATGGTGGCAGCCATCGTCTCATCGCTGGCTTTGGCCTGGGGCATCGGCGAGGTTGCGGGTTTTCGCCGGTCGCTGGAAGCTCAGCCTTTCAAGACGCCGTGGTTTTATGGCATCTATGCGCTCTGCGTCGTCGGTTCGGCGGCGGTGGTGTGGGTGGCCTCGGATCTGGTGTGGCTGACCATCACCGTGCAGGTGCTCAACGCCTTTCTGCTGCCCCTGGTGTTCGGCTTCCTGATTGCCTTGTCGATCAAGGCCTTGCCGCCGGCTTATCGCCTGCGGGGCTGGTATCTGTGGACGGTGCTGGGGGTGTCATCCATTGTCTGCGGGCTCGGCCTTGTCGGCGGGCTTTCGGGATTGTTTTAGTCTTTCGTTCCGGGGAACGGATCAGAATGGATTTTGGCGGCGACATATCATTCCTCGGCACATCGTTGAAGGTGTTCTTCATCGATCTGCTGCTGAGCGGCGACAACGCGGTCGTCATCGCGCTGGCCTGTCGGGCCTTGCCCCGCCACCAGATGCGCAAAGCCATGCTGGTCGGCATCGTCGCCGCCGTTTTGCTGCGCGTCTACCTGACCACGGTGGTGTCCTTCCTGCTCGACGTGCCCTGCCTTAAGCTGGTCGGGTCGCTGGCGCTGATCATCATCGCCATCAAGCTGATGGTCGACGAGGACGAAGGCCAACAGG
>DATGZW010000638.1:0-5158 GCA_035297005.1 Patescibacteria group bacterium | reverse complement strand
CCGTAGCGCTCCGCCGTGCCGCGCACCACGGTCACCGGCAGCGGCCAAGCGGAGACCACGGCGGCAACCTCGTCGGCGACGGTTTCCACGGTCGGCACCACCACTTGCAAGCCGGGATACTGGGCGGCCAGCAGGGTCACGGTTTCGGCGAACACCGGTAGCAGCCGCGAGGTCTCCGAACGCCGGCTGCCCGGCAGAACGCACAGCAGCGGCACCTCGGCGGGGATGGCATGACGGGTTCGGAAGGCCGCGGCATCGCCCCGCTCCGCTCCGCTTTCCAGCACCGAATGGCCGACATGCACGGCGGGCAACCCGGCTTTGGTGAAATAGTCCGGTTCATTGGGCAGCAGGCACATCAGCAGATCCACCCGTGCGGCCAGTTGATGAACCCGCTTTTCTTTCCATGCCCATACCATCGGCGCAACGTAATGGATGCGCGGCACCGTCGAACCCTGCGCCTTCAACTGCTTGGCCACTCGCCCGGTGAAGCCCCAACTGTCGATGGTGATGATCGCCGCCGGTTGCTTGGCGGCAATGTCGGCCATGGTCTGCTTCAGGCGCTTAAGAATACGCGGGATGCGCGGCAGCACCTCGGCCAGCCCCATCACCGCCAAATCGGCCTGGGGGAACAGGCTAGGCATGCCCTTTTCGCGCATCGCCTCGCCGCCGATCCCGGCGAAATCGACTTCGCCGCCGGTCAGCTCCAGCAGCCCAGCCATCAGCCGCGCCCCCAGCAAATCGCCGGACGGCTCACCGGCGATCATGTAAATCAGCGGGCGGGTCATGTGCGGGTCACGCGGTTTCCCATCACGAAAAGTCCGGCCTTGTCGGCGGTGGCGATGGCCTGTTCGCGCCCAACCACGATGGCCGAACCGGTTTCGACGGCGATGCCGCGCAATCCGGCGGCGGCGCAGAGGCGCACCGTCTCAACCCCGATGGTCGGCAAATCGACGCGGCGTTCCTGGCCCGGCTTGGCGATTTTAACCAGCACCCCGCCCGGCCCTTGACGCCCCAATCCGCCGCAGCGGCGGATCAGCGCATCAGTACCCTCGACCGCTTCAACGCCCAGCACGATGCCTTGCTGAATCACCACCGATTGGCCGATATCAAGAACACCCAGCCCGTAAGCCACCTGCAAGCCGCGCTCAATGTCGGCGCTGGCGACCTCGTCAGGGTGATGGCGTCCCCACACGCCGTCCTCGGCCAACAGATCGCCAAGGATCGAGTCCATGCCGACGATGCGGAACCCCTCGCCCTCCAACTCGGTAATCACGGCTTTCATCATCCCATCATCACCCAACGCTTTGAGCCCCAAACGGGCGAAGAAGCGGGTGGTACGCCAGTCGGGGCGCAGGTCGCGCAAGGTCGGGCGTCGCACTGGACCGGCCATGACCAGTTCCTTGACGCCGTTCTTATGCAGGATGTCCATGCCCTGCCCCGCTTCGCCCATGCGGATCCAGGCTTGCGGGACATCGGGAAAAGTTGTGGGATCGGCGTGGCCGGTGAGGGCCAGCACGAATACCTCTCGGCCTTGCGTCCGACAGGCGGCAACCAGGCGGGCGGGCAATTCGCCGCCACCCGCCAGGATGCCGAGCTTAGGCGCCATTCTCCAGCTTCGGCTGGCAGATGGAGCGGGACGAGTCGGTGCGGATGAAATCGACGATTTCCATCACCGGCGCGCAGGCTTGGAACTGCTCGGAGACTTCCTCCAGGCGCTCGGCCATGGTGCCTTCGGGGGCGAACAGCAGGCGATAGGCGTTGCGCAGCGCATGAATATCCTCACGCGCCAGACCACGCCGCTTGAGCCCAACCAGATTGAGGCCCGACAGATGCGCCCGGTTACCAGTCACCGCCGCATAGGGGATGACATCGTTCTCGACGCCGGTCATGCCGCCGACCATGACCTGACGGCCAATGCGGACGAACTGGTGAACCGCCGACAGCCCCCCCAACACGGCATAGTCGCCGACCGTCACATGACCGGCCAGGGTGGCGTTATTGGCGAAGATACAGCCATTACCGACGACGCAGTCATGCGCCACATGCGCACCGACCATGAACAGGCAATCGTCGCCGACCTGCGTCAGCATGCCGCCGCCTTCGGTACCGGGGTTCATGGTGACCTGTTCGCGGATCTGGTTGTTCTTGCCGATGATCAGGCGGCTTTGCTCGCCTTTATACTTCAAGTCCTGCGGGCGATGGCCCAGCGAGGCGAACGGGTAGACCGTCGTGCCCGCGCCGATAACGGTCAGACCGTCCACCGCCACATGGGACACCAGGGTGACGCCCTCGGCCAGCTCGACATGCTCACCGACGACGCAGAACGCGCCGATGGAGGCCGAAGCGGCGATCTTGGCGCCCGGTGCAATGATGGCCGTCGGATGAATGTTGGGCATTCAGCTATCCATGATCATGGCGGCAAAGGTCGCCTCGGCGACGACGGCGCCGTCCACTTTGGCCTCGCCCCGGAACTTCCACACATTGCCGCGGCTGCGCTCTTTGAAGACGTGAATATGCAGGGTGTCGCCGGGAATGACCGGCTTACGGAACCGCACATTGTCCATCGTCATGAAATAGACCAGCTTGCCTTCGGCGGACTGGCCCAGGGTCTCGACTACCAGCACGGCGGCCGTCTGGGCCATCGATTCGATGATCAGCACCCCCGGCATGATCGGCCGTGTCGGGAAATGCCCCTGAAAATGCGGCTCCGAAACGGTGACGTTCTTGATGCCGACCGCGCTTTTATCGGGCAGCAAATCGATGACCTTGTCCACCATCAGGAACGGATAGCGGTGCGGGATCATCTGCATCACACGATTGATGTCGATCACCTTGCCGGCGCTATTTTGCACGGTATCCATCCACAAACCCCTTTAGCGACCCTTTTTGTGAGCCAATTGGCTCAACACGACTGAATGGCGCAGCCACTCGGTAAGCGGCACGGCCGGCGACCCGCCGACCTTCGCGCCCGGCGCGACATCACGCGTTACCCCGCTTTGGGCGGCGATTTGCGCGCCGCTGCCGATACGCAGGTGGCCAATGATGCCCACCTGCCCGGCCACGATAACAAAGTCGCCCAGATGCGTGCTGCCGGAAATCCCCGACTGCGCCACCATCACGCAGCCCCGCCCCATGTGGACGTTGTGCCCGATTTGAACCAGATTATCAATCTTGGTTCCAGCACAGATGATGGTATCCGGCCCGGCACCGCGATCGACGGTCGAGTTTGCGCCGATTTCGACATCGTCATGGATCATGACGCGGCCCAGTTGCGGCACCTTCAAATGGCCTTGCGGCCCCATGGCAAAGCCGAAACCGTCCTGACCGATACACACGCCGGGGAAGATGTTGACCCGCTTGCCCAGAATGGCGTGACTGATGCAGACATTGGCGCCGATGACGCAGTCTTCGCCAACGATCACTCCGGCGCCAATGACGGCATTGGAGCCAATCCAGGCGCGCGCGCCGATTTCCGCGCCGGGTCCGATGACACCGCCGGCATCGATCCGCACCCCATCGCCCAGCACCGCCGTCGCATCGACCGTGGCCCGTGCCGACACGCCAGGTTCGGGCGCCGGCATGGGATAGAAGGCGCGCGCCACCTGGGCATAGGACCGATAAGGATCGGGCGACAACAACAAGGCCATGCCCGGCGGAGCCTTGGCCGCCATGGCCGGGCGGATGATACAGGCTCCGGCTTGGCTATGGCCGAAGGCGTCGCCATATTTCGAATTGTCGAGGAATGAAATCTGCTGAGGACCGGCAGATTCCAGCGGAGCCACGTCGATCACGCGGACAGCGTGATCGACGCCCGCCGCCAGTTCGGCCCCACACCGCTGGGCAAGTTCGCCCAGGGTGAAGGGGCCGGCATTGGCAAAAAAGCGATTATCCGCCATCGACGATTAAGGCTTTTTCTTGGACGCGGCGGAGTCGGCCTCGACCTTGGGAGTCGGAACCTCGACATGCGGAATCTTCTTGTTCAGCGAGTCGATGATTTCCTTGGTGATGTTCATCTTTTCGTCAAACATCATGACCTGGGTGCGCGGCAGCACGACATTGGCGCCATGAGCGCCGGCCACGGTGCGGATGGATTCGATCATGGCCTCGTTGATCTGGCCCATCGCCTGCCCGATCGAGCGGTCGATGGCGCGGCGACGCAGCGCGCCCTTGCGCTGGAACTCGGCGACGCTGGCGTCGAAGGCTTTCACTTTTTCGGTAAAGGCCTCCTGCGACAGGGTCTTGCGCAGGCCATCCAATTCTCCCTGCTTAGTGCGCAGAGCATTTTCCTCGGCCCCCATCTCTTCCTGGAAGGACTGTTGGAATTTCTCAACCTGACCGCGTGCGCCCTTGGCTGCCGACGACTCTTGCATGATCTGCTCGACATCGACGACGGCGATGACCGGCGAGGCGATGGCGCCCGCCGCCGCTTCCTGAGCGACCGCAGCCCCTTGCGAAAGGGACAAGGCGGCGACGAACAAGCAACCGGCGACAATGCGCCGAGTGCTGGACTTGATGATCATAATTAGAACCTCGTACCGAAATTAAGTCGGAAGATCTGCGTTTCGTCGTGACTGTCCCGCATGATGGGGAAGCCAAGATCGACATTGATCGGTCCCATGGGCGACTTCCAAACGACGCCAGTGCCGATCGACATGCGCAGCTGGGTGCTCTGAGTGATGTCCGATGCCACGATGGACTTGTCGACGCCACCGATCGCGCCAACATCGGTGAAGAGTTTACCCTGGATGCCCAATTCCTTCGGTACGCCCAGTGGGAAGGTCAGTTCGGCCGTGCCGGTATAGTCCCACAAGCCGCCCAGGGCGTCGTTGGTGACGGCGTCACGCGGACTCACGCCGGCATCCTTGAAGCCGCGCAAGGTGTCGCCGCCGAGGAAGTAGCGCTGGTTGATGCGGATGCTGCTGTCTTCCAACGGCACGATGTAGCCACCGGTTCCCGAGAACATCAGCACGCTCTGATCGGCGACCTTGAAGAAGGTTCCCGCCCCCACAGTGTTGCGGAGGAACTTGTCGTCCCCCCCGGCGCCGGCCACTTCGTTGCCGAATTTGAGGTAATAGCCGCCAGTCGGCTCGGTGCGGCTGTCACGATGATCCCAGGTCAGGGTATGCGCCACAGACGACAAGGTATCGGTGCCAGCCTG
>DATGZW010000637.1:0-2528 GCA_035297005.1 Patescibacteria group bacterium | reverse complement strand
CTGGTCATCGCCCCCACCAGCCTGATGCCCAATTGGCAGGCCGAGGCCGCTACCTTCGCGCCTTCGCTGGCGGTGCTGGTGCAGCATGGCGCCGACCGTGCCGAGACCGTCGGCGCCATTGCCGACCAGGATATCGTCTTCACCACCTATGCCCTGTTGGCCCGCGACATCGAGATCCTGGCGGCGCAGCAATGGCATATGGTCATCCTTGACGAGGCGCAGTTCGTCAAGAACCCCTCGACGGCGGCGGCGCAGGCGTTGCGGCGGCTCGACACTCGCCATCGGCTGGCGCTGACCGGCACGCCCTTGGAAAACCATCTGGGCGAGTTGTGGGCGCTGTTCGATTTCGTCCTGCCCGGCTTCCTGGGCGAGCGCAGCGTCTTCACCCGTCAGTGGCGCACGCCCATCGAGAAGAAGGGCGATACAGAGCGCCGCGCGGTGCTGGCGCGGCGGGTCAAGCCGTTCCTGCTACGCCGCGCCAAATCCGAGGTGGCCTCTGATCTGCCGCCCAAGACCGAGATCATCGAACATATCGAACTCAGTCCTGGCCAGCGCGATCTGTACGAGGCGATCCGTTTGGCCATGCACAAGAAGGTGCGCGAGGCCATCGCCCGCAAGGGGCTGACGCGCAGCCGCATCGATTTGCTCGAAGCGTTGTTGAAGCTGCGCCAAGCCTGCTGTGATCCACGTCTGGTCAAGACGGCGGGCGCGGGCAGGGGCAAGGTGGTATCGGCCAAGCTGGCCCGCTTGATGGAGATGCTGGTCGATCTGATCGGCGAGGGCCGCCGTGTGCTGCTGTTCTCGCAGTTCACCAGCATGTTGGCGCTGATCGTTGAAGCGGTGGAGGAGGCTGGCATTCCCTATGTCATCCTGACCGGCCAGACCACCGACCGCGCCACCCCGGTCAAGCGTTTCCAAAAGGGCGAGGTGCCGCTGTTCCTTATCAGCCTGAAGGCTGGCGGCACTGGGTTGAACCTGACCGCCGCCGACACCGTCATCCATTACGACCCCTGGTGGAACCCCGCCGTTGAAGCCCAAGCCACCGACCGCGCCCACCGTTTGGGCCAGGACAAGCCGGTGTTCGTGCACAAGCTGATCGCGCAGAACACCATCGAGGTTAAAATGCAGGAGCTGAAATCGCGCAAGCAAAGCCTTGCCGATGGCTTGTTCGACCCCGATGCCGGATCCGCCGTCGATATCGCCGAGGCGGATATCGAATATTTGCTGGGGCAGTGAATCAGTCACCGGTGACCGATTCGAAATGCGTCACCGGGGACGTATTTGCCGGGCCATTATTCTCGCTTTTGCGGCATAAGTCCTAGACAGGCAGCAGCCGTTGCGGCACATTGCCGGTGCGCCAATCACTTAAATTGGCCCTGTGGAGAATGCTCTTATGGCCAAGATTCTGGTGATTGCGAGTGGGAAGGGCGGCAGCGGGAAATCGACTCAATCCCGCAACATCATCCCCGTCGCCTTGGCTGCCGGGCTGCGCGTGGTGGCGTTCGACGCCGACCCGCAAAAGACCTTGCTGAACTTCCATGCGGCGCGGATGAAGCGCGCCGAGGTTCCGCAGTGCGCCGTCTATGCTGCCACCATTGAAGACGTCGTCGGCTTGGCGCGCGAACAGCGCGACGTCGATCTGATTATCGTCGATACCCCCACGGCTTTGGAAAACAGTCCGGTCGCGGTGAAGCAATTGCTGCTCGCCTCGGATCTCGTACTGATCCCGTCGCAGCCGACCACTGACGATGTGGCCTCGGTCCGCACCCTGATGGCGGCGGCGACGGCCTTGGGCAAACAAGCGGCGTTTGTTTTGAACCGCGTCGATGTGCGAGTAAAAGAGGCCGAGGGCGCGCGCCATGCGCTGTTGCGCCATGGCCCGTTGCTGGCGGCCAGCCTGCCGGCGTCGATCGAGATTCAGCGGGCGATGAAGCTGGGTTTGGGCATTACCGAAACGGGGGGCAGAGGAGCCGCCGACATGCAGGCCATCTGGCATGAAGTCGGCCGCGCTCTCGGCTTCGCCCAAAGCGCCGAGGTGATCGAGCATGGCTAAAAAGCCCACAGCCTCCAGTTTTGACGATGACGACGAGCCGGCTTTTACCCCCGGCGCGCTTGTGGCGCCGCCCTCCGTGCCGTCGTCGCAGCACCGCGACCGGCGTGGCATCAACATCCTCGACGCCCATGTCGATTGCTTCAGCAAGACCGAATTTGTCCGCGAGATCGGCCGCCTGTGGGGCGACGCGCAGGACCGCTTCATCGAGATTGGCCGCTACCTTCTGGAAGCCAAGGACCGCTTGGGGCATGGCGAGTTCCTGCCCTTGGTCGAACAGGAACTGCCCTTCGGCGCCCGTGTCGCCAACAAGTTGATGGTGGTGGCCCGCGCCCTTGACGACGGCATCTTTCCGCGCGACGTCCAGCTTCCGCCCAGCTACAGCACGGTCTATGAACTGGTCAGCCTGAAACCGGCCGAGCGCGACCGCGCCTTTGCCGAGAACGTCATCCGCCCCGACGTTACCCGCGAAGCCATC
>DATGZW010000636.1:0-3740 GCA_035297005.1 Patescibacteria group bacterium | reverse complement strand
CGCCGATCTTAAAGGCGCGCACGTCGCGCGGCATTCCCTCGATAGGCAATGTGCTCGAATAGCCGTAGCCGCCGTGTATTTGCATAGCTTTGTCGACGACTTCGAACGCCGCCTCGCCAGAGAATGCCTTGGCAATAGCCGCATTGTGGGGACCGTCGGGATGCCCGTCGCCCAATTGTTCGGCAGCGCGATAGATCAAAAGGCGCATGGCATCGACGCGAATGGCCATTTCGGCGAGCATCCACTGGATGCCCTGGAAATCGGCGATCCGTTTGCCGAACTGGCGCCGGGTCTGGGCATAGAGCGTGGCCAGCTTCAGCGATTCTTCGGCAATACCGAGGCACATGCCCGGGTTCAGCACGCGAGCCTGGTTCAAGCCCCGCATCAGTTTGCCGAACCCGCCTGGCGGCATCAGCATATTGTCCTTGTGCACTTTGCAGTTGTCGAAGATCACTTCGGCCGAGGCGCCGCCGCGCAAGCCCATATGCAGGTCGCGGGCGCCGATCTTCAGCCCCGGCGTGCCCTTGTCGACGATGAAGGCAGTAACGCCCTTGGCGCCCGGCTCGCTGCCAACTCGCGCGAACGCGATGAAGAATTCGGCAATCGCTGCGCGGGTTATGAAAATCTTATTGCCGGTCAACCGATAGTGGTCGCCCTCGGGAATTGCCTTGGTGATGAGTTCAGTTGCGGCTGATCCTGCATTGGCTTCAGTCATTGCCCAGGCGCCAAGAAATTCGCCGCGGGCTAAGGGCGGCAGGTATTTCTGCTTCTGGGCCTCATTGCCGAATCGTTGCAGGATTTCGGCGCTAACGCAATTGGCGAGGATGAAGGCTGCGGTCGCGGTGCAGCCGCGCGCCACTTCCTCGATGGCGGCAACCGCGAAGACGACGGGTGCGCCGCTGCCACCGTACTGCTCCTCAACAGTGATGCCGGCGAGACCGTTGTCGCCCAGGATTCTCAGGTTTTCGAGCGGTGGTTCCGCGTCGCGGTCCCAATGCGCCGCCTTGGCACGGAATTCCCGGTCGGTCAGTCGCCGCGCGGTTTCGCGCAGCATGTGCAAGTCATTGCTTTCCGCCAACGCCACGGCCGTTTCTCCCGTTCGAAGCGTTCCCGGTCTAATTGTTACCGATTGTATATCAATTTGTTGGCAAAGGGGAAGTCACTTGTTGTAAAGCTGGTTCAGCCGGTGGCGGGCGAGTTCCGACAGCATCTTTTCTTCGAGGTCGTCATAAAGGCGCGAAAATATTGGATAGACCTTGCATTTGTCGGCCCAGCCCGTGACCTGTTCACCCAGCGCCAGCGATAGCATTGGTTGGTCCTCGACGGCTTTGTAGACGTCACGGAAGTTGATCTGTGCGGGCGGTCGGGCCAGCGTCACCCCGCCGTTGGCGCCTCGGACCGAGGTCAGGAGATCAGCCTTGACCAGAGCGGCCACGATCTGCCGGACCCGGGCAGGGTGATCCTCCACCGCCTTGGCAATCGCATCGGTGGTAATCTGGTCAGGGGCTTTCGCCGCGACATAAGAGAGGATGTATGCGGCGGTGACCAGTTTGGTCGATCGGGACATGAATATCTGATTCCTAGAATTGCAATTCTCTCATTAACAGAAATCAGCGGTCCTGCCTATGCTGCCCGACCGCTGGGAAATCCTGGGCAGGCTGCTATGGTGGCAAACGGAGTTGGGGAGGAAGTATGAAACTGTCGGGTAAGGTCGCCTTGGTAACCGGCGCCGCGTCTGGCATTGGGCGCGCGATCGCAGAACTCATGGCCGCCGAGGGGGCGGTCGTCGTCGTCACTGACATCGACGCAGCGGGAGGCCGCACGACCGTCGATACCATCGAGGGAGTCGGCAATAAGGCAGAGTTTCTGCAGCTCGATGTCGCGGACGAGAATTCGTGGCAGCTCACGCTTCAGGACGTCATGTCCCGGCACGGTCAACTGGACGTTATGGTCAATAATGCTGGCGTTGCACTCGGCGGACCCATAGCGGATGCGACAATCGAGGATTGGCGCTGGGTGATGAGCGTCAATCTCGATGGAACTTTCCTCGGCACCAAATATGCGATCCGGGCCATGCGCCGTCGCGGCGGCGCCGTCGTCAATATTTCGTCGGCCATCGGAATTGTCGGCCGTCCGCTGTCGGCCGCAGTTTCGGCCAGCAAGGCCGGGGTACGGCTTCTGACCAAGACCGCGGCCCTCGAGTGTGCCGCGATGAAATACAATATCCGCGTCAATTCGGTACATCCGGGTGGCGTCGATACCAACATATTCGAAGGGCAGGGCTGGTGGCCCAATAGCCGCGGCCACAGAAATCGAAAACTGGAAGCACGCGAAGAAATCCGTCGAGACACGCCCCTCGGTCGTCTCGGCCAACCGGCGGAAGTTGCCAACGCGGTTCTCTTTCTAGCCTCGGACGAGGCCAGCTTCATCACCGGCGCTGAACTGATCGTCGATGGCGGCTATACTGCGGCGTAGCAATGAGGACCTTGACTTGGTGATTTTGCGGGCATAATTGTTATAGTTACAATAACGATATTAGCGCGAGCCGTCGCTCGTGGAGGAGATTGCATGAGCGACAGCGTTAGCACCACCGACGACAAGGAGTGTCCGATCAGGCCCAATCTATTCCGGGCGGCTGGTGCGGGCAGCCGGCCGTTATTGCTTGGTAGCCGTTGCCGCGAGACAGGAACGTTGTTCTTTCCAGCCGAAGTGATGAATCCCGATACCCATCGCGCCGGCACGATGGAACCGGTGGAAATAGAGGGTGCCGGTCGAATTTATTCGGTGACTAAGATTGCGCGCGGGCTTCCAGGCTTTACGTCGCCCTATGCACTTGCCGTGATCCAGCTCGATGCTGGCCCCAGTCTGATCGCGCAACTTGAAGACTGGCAGGATCAGGATCTTCGTATCGGTGTGCCGGTCGATCTGGTGATCGGTACCATCAAGACCGAGAAGGATGGAACGCGCATCACCGGTCCAAAGTTCAGGCCTCGGCGTGCGAGAGGGTAGGGCGATGGAAAAGGTCTATGTAATTGGCGTCGGTGTCACCGACTTCGGACCTCAGCCTGACGTTGAAGTGCACGAACTCGCGCGCAGGGCTGTCTGGGATGCCATCACATCGACGGGTATGAACCCGACCGCCATCGAAATCGCCTTTGCCGGCCACGCGTATCAGGGGCCCTGCTTCGGGCAGAAGGCTCTGATGAAAATCGGCATCACCGGCATTCCCATCATCAATGTCGAGAATGCGTGCGCGAGCGGCGCGACGGCGGTCATGGGTCTTTGCAATGCCATCCGTGCCGGCCAGGCCGAGATCGGCATTGCTATCGGTGCGGAAAAGCTGTCGACGCCGGGTGGCGGCTTCCTGCCGACGGTTGCCGACGATCTAGACAGTTCCATGGGCCGCGTCATGCCGGCTGCTTTCGCCATGATCGCGCAGCGACACATGTACAGTTACGGAACCACTCGAGAACAGATGGCTAAAGTTGCCGTGAAAAACCGGCGTAACGCCATGAAGAACCCGCGCTGTCACCTGAAGAAAGAATTGACGGTTGAAGAGGTACTGGCCTCGCCAACAATTGCCGATCCACTCACTCGATTTTCCTGCTGTCCGATTTCAGACGGTGCTGCCGCGGTGATCATTGCGTCGGCGAGCGTGGCGCACCGGTTTATCTCCAAGCCTGTCGAAATCGCCGCAAGCGTGCTGAATTCCGGGCTGCGGACGCCGCATGGCATTGTGG
>DATGZW010000635.1:0-8080 GCA_035297005.1 Patescibacteria group bacterium | reverse complement strand
TGGCCTCGGCGGTGCCGGGTTTCCGTCTGGACGCCCGGAACAGCTTGGCGCTGACCTTTGTCGACGGACTGTCGGCCTGCGAAAACTATCTGATGGAGGCAGTCTATCGCACCGGAAAATTCCCCTGTCTGTTCGTCGGCGGCTCGGCTGGGGGGAAACTCGACTTTAAAAACACCTATCTGTTCGACGGTCGTCAGGTGGTGGAAAATCACGCGGTCATCGCCTTCGTCAAACTTGCTCCCGGCAAGCGCTATGGTGTGCTGAAGAGCCAGAACTTCCGCAAGACGGGGAGATCCATCATCGTCGTGGATGCGGATCCGGACCGTCGAACGGTGGCGACGGCGCTCGATCCCGACCGCGGCGAGGTGATTCCCGTGATCGACGCTCTAACGACGATCATGGGCGTGCCTGCCGCCGCGGTGATGGAAAGCCTGACCGGCTATACCTTCGGCATCGAACTCGATGGCGAACTGTTCGTCCGTTCGGTGGCCACGGTGGACCTGGAAACGGGGCTGGTTACCTTTTACTGCGACATTAGCCAGGGCGACGAGTTACTGTTGCTGCAAGCCACCGATTTTGCCGACCAGACCCGGAGTGATATCGAAAGCTTCCTGCACGGCAAACCGCCACCGCTGGCCGCTCTTTTAAACGACTGTGTCTTGCGGCGACTCAACAATGAAGCCTCGTTATCGGACCTTGGCGGACTGTGGAAGATACCCGTCGCTGGATTTTCGACATTTGGCGAGTTGCTTGGCATCAACATCAATCAGACTCTGACCGCCGTCGTTTTCTTCGACGAAAGTGATGGCGATTTCGCGGATGATTTCGTCGATTTGTTCCCGGTGCATTACGCCAGATTCTGCAACTATTTCACGCGCTGTCATCTGAACCGCATCGAGATTCTCAATCGTCTGCGCTTAGGTATGACGCAGCGCTTGGCGACGCATTTCGGTGCCAGCACGGTGATGGCGCGCGGGATCGAAGGGATGATGACGCAGACGTCGGATGTCCGCACGACGATGGAAAGCATCCGTGCCACCATCGCTCGCGAATCGGCCACGGAAGCGCGGGCGCGTCAGGCGGAACGGCAACTGGCCGACGCGATCGAGACCGTCAGCGAGGGCTTCGCCCTCTATGACGAGGACGACCGCCTCGTCATCTGCAATAGCCAATATCGCGGGGTTTTCGAAGGCGCCGACGAATTCATCCAGCCGGGCCGGACTTACAGTGAAATCGTGCATGCGGTGGCCGAGCGTGGCCTCTACGGCTACAAGGGCGAGACTTTGAACAGCTTTCTCGCGTCCCGCATCGCCGAGCATGGCCGTGCGGCTGGCAAGGGAATCCTCCACCCCATGGCGAATGGCCGGTGGATTGTCAGCAAGGAGTATCGCACCAGCGACGGCGGTATCGTTGCCACCCGCACCGACGTCACCGAGTTGAAGCACCGGGAAGAAGAAATCGATGCTCTGAAAAGACGCTACGAACTGATCCTGGTGGCGGCTGGCGACGGCATCATTGGTATTGCTGCTGATGGGATCGTGACCTTCGCCAATCGTGCGGCCGGTCATATCTTATCGATGGAGCGGGAAAAATTGGAAGGCCTCGACTACCGGCTCGTGCTGTGCGGTTCTGATAGTGCTTGCCAACTTCCGGATTTGTCAGGTTCAAGTATGGGCCCAGAGGCCGGCGAGGGAGTGTTCGCCCGCAGCGACGGCAATCACTTTCCAGCCGAATACATCCTGGCGCCGATTCATGACAACAAGGTCTTTCAAGGCGCCGTGCTGGTCTTCCGCGACGTGTCGCTTCGTCGTCGCTACGAGGAAAGTATCGCCAACCACCAACGCGAGTTGGAACGGCAGGTGGCCGAGCGGACAGAGACATTATCCGCCGAGGTCAAGCGCCGTGCCCTGACCGAACAGGCGCTGATGATGAGCCAGGGACGCCTTAAGGGGATTACCTCCAGCCTGTTCGAAGGCGTGCTTTTGGTTGATGAAAACGGGCATATCGTCTTTGCCAACCGCTCGGCACATCGGCTTCTCCGGGCCGAAGCCGACCAACTTCCCGGTACGGAATTGAGCGAGGCGTTGCAAATCCTGCGCGACGGTCAGATATTGCCTTTCCAGATGACCCCCTTTCCCCAAGTCATAGAAACCGGCGAGACGGTTGTCGATGACGATGCCACCTTTGTGATCAAGGAGGGGCAGCGCCTGTCTGTGGCCTACGCCACCTCGGCTTTGGAGGAAGACGGCAAACGTCGCGCCGCCATCATTTCCTTCCGCAGCATCGAGGCTCTCAAGGAAGCGC
Source organism: Patescibacteria group bacterium (assembly GCA_035297005.1). Classification (GTDB taxonomy): domain Bacteria; phylum Pseudomonadota; class Alphaproteobacteria; order Rhodospirillales; family Magnetospirillaceae; genus DATGZW01. The sequence continues at coordinate 5,776 of DATGZW010000635.1, read as the reverse complement.
AACGCGAGGCCATGCAGTCCTCGCGTCTTGCCAGCGTCGGCCAATTGGCGGCCGGCATCGCCCACGAAATCAACACACCGATCCAGTATGTAGGAGATAATCTGCGCTTCATTATGGAAAGTTTCGGCAGTATTGATCGGGCGTTCAAGGGCGTCATTGCTGGTTTGCACGATATCGAGGCGGAAAAGACGCTTCTTGACACCACCTCTACCTTGCGCCAATTGTTCAAGGACTGTGAACTCGACTATTTGCTGGAGGAATTGCCGGTGGCGACGGCCCAGTCGCTGGAAGGGGTCAATCGCGTTTCCCACATCGTCCGCTCGATGAAGGAGTTCTCGCATCCAGGCTCTACCGCCAAGGCGGCTACCGACATCAACCGCGCCATCAACAGCACCATCACCGTTTCGACAGGCGAGTGGAAGCAGGTGGCGAAGGTGGAAACGGATCTTGATCCTGGTTTGCCGCAGATCGTCTGTTTCCCGGCCGACGTCAATCAGGTTCTGCTCAACCTGATCGTCAATGCCGCCCATTCCATCGAAGCCAGTAAGCCGGCGATGCTGGGCGTCATCCGCGTATCCAGCCGCCAGGATGGCAATTTCGTGGAAATCCGCGTGGCCGACAACGGGCCGGGAGTGCCCAAGGCCGTCCGCGACAGGATCTTTGATCCCTTTTTCACCACCAAGGAAGTGGGCAAGGGGACAGGGCAGGGGCTTTCAATCAGTTTTGATGTTATTGTCAACAAGCATGGCGGGAAGATTTTTCTGGACGAAAATAGCGATGAGGGCGCCACATTCGTTGTGCGGCTGCCCATCGGTGCGAGCGTTTAGAGTCATAGGGTACTGATGAAGCAATCCATCCTCTTCGTCGACGATGATGTCAATATTCTCAATGGCTTGCAGAGAATGCTGCGCAGTCAGCGCGACCGCTGGAGCCTAACCTTCGTCGACAGTGGCCAAAAGGCGCTGGAGTTGATCGCGACGCATAACTTCGACGTGGTGGTGTCCGACATGCGGATGCCGGATCTGGATGGCGCGGCCCTGCTGTCCGAGGTCGAGCGCCGTAGTCCTAGCACCCTGCGGGTCATCCTGTCCGGTTATAGCGAGGAAAAAAGCATCTTCCGCACCGTCGGCCCGGCTCACCAGTACCTGGCCAAGCCCTGCGATCCCCTGACGATCATAGCCCTGATGGACCGCGCGCAGACGATGCGGGCCTTGCTGGCGCAGCCCAAATTGCGCGCCTTGGTGGCCGGCATGCGCAGCCTGCCGTCACCTCCCGATCTCTATCTGAAGTTGACCGAGGAGATGCGGCGCGAGGAAACCTCGCTCAACACTGTCGTTAAATTGATCGAGACCGACGTGGCAATGACCGCCGCATTGCTGAAGCTGACCAACTCGGCCTATTTCTCGCTCAGCGTCACCATCGGCAATGTCTCTCAGGCGGTGCGTCTGCTCGGGCTGGAGACCGTGCGGACCCTGGTGTTGTCGGTTGGAATATTCAAGCAATTCGGCGGCAATCCAGACCTGGCGGCATTGGTGCAAGGTCTGAACGACTACAGCTTGACGCTCGCCCATTTGGCCCGGCAATTGGCGAAAGAGGACGGAGCGGACGAGGTCTTGCAGTCTCAGGCGCTGTGTGCCGGCATGCTGTGCTGTATTGGTTCGATGGTGCTTCTGGATGCCGATCCGATCAAATATCGCAGCAGCATGGAAACCTTCGGACAGATCCATCTGGAGGCTGCGGAGCGCAAAATCTTCGGGGCCACGCAAGCCGAGTTGGGAGCCTATCTGTTGGGATTGTGGGGCTTCGACGATGCGATTGTCGAGGCGGTGTTGTATCAGATGCGGCCTTCGGACTGCGTTAATCCGCAGAAATCCATTACGACCTACGTTCATTTGGCGCGAACCCTGGGGCCGGCGTTTCCGTTGATGCTCCAACCAGACGACCCGCTGGCAGTTCTGGATCGAGGCTATGTTGAACGACTGGGTTTGACCGATCGGGTGGCGGAGTGGAGCCGCTGCGTGAAGACGGGAGAGAGGCAGTAAAAACATCGTCATTTTCAGGCGATGATGTTCTCTAGAGCATCGAGCCTTTAATCTGCGGCATATCTGGCATGTCTGAGGTAATTCCAGCACTCGTCGGACGAATATAGATCGCAGATGCTGCCGATAGCGCCCCAGAAGGCGCTGATCGTGCGCGCCACGATGCGGCGGAGGTGGGCCTTGAGCTTGGCGAAGGCCATTTCGATGGGATTGAGGTCCGGGCAATAGGGCGGGAGGAAAAGGAACCATGCGCCGCGTTCCTTGAGGATGGCCTTGCGCATCTGCGCGAATTGGGGGTGACGGCATTGGAGATCATGCCGGTCTCCGACTTTCCCGGCTGCTGGATCTGGGGCTATGACGGGGTGCTGCCGCTCCACCATCCGAGGTCACCAGGGAGACCTGTTGCAAGCGATAGAGCGGACCTGCCGCCACCTTCAGCGTCACCGTTCCCAGCTTGGCGGCAAGGGCGAGGGAAACCTCGACCGTTCCCTCCCAATAGCCTAGCGACTGAAGGACCGTTTGCAGGCGCGGCTGGTCTTCCTCGCCACCGCGATGCAGCGCCACCTCCGCCCGCAGCGGCGAGGCGAGGGCCAGTGCCAGCATGACGCAGGCGAGACAGGGAGCCCTGCACCACCGCTCCAACCAACACTGTCTTCCGGCCGCCTCCGGTTACCCCGCCAGAGTTGCCACGCCAAAAAATCGCCCCCGCTAAACTTCCGGCTTGACGCTGGCCGTCATGAGGCATATTTCGGTCTTGCGACATCGGCGGCACGTCCGCAGCGCCTCGCACAATAACTAAACAGAGACAGACATGAACCCGCGACCTAGCAGCGCGTCCGGGGAGCCTTCCAGTTGTCGCTTCGCGTCAACTGATTGGTTCTCGGACATTCTTGCCCAGGGACGTCGTTGTTCTGCAAGTGAAGGCTCCGCCGCCATGCGGTAGGACCGGACCACGCAGCCGCGCCGCCTCTGGGATGACGACCGTCAACCCCAATTCCGAGGAGGCGACCATGGCTGACGTCCTGGCCTTCGTTCTGCCCGTCCGGCCGCGTGATGCGGCTGTCCGTACCCCCGCCCGCACCGATGACCGCCGCGTCACCGGCGCTTTCCGTTGGTTCCGCGAGTCCACGACCGGCACGCTTGTCTGCCGTTGGGATGCCGAGCCCGCGGAGGCCGACTCTCCCCCCGTCCTCCTCTCCGCCTAAGGGCGGTCGGGAACCTTCAGCCTGTCGGCTGAAGGTTCCCGACCGCTTGGGCGCTGATCGTCGTCCGCCCGGATTCCGGCAGCGGCGCCGCAGCTTTGCGGCGGCTGCCCGAGTTCAGGCCGACACGGAGGCACTCCCACACCCCATCCTCGCTGTACCCGTTTCCCGAAAAGGACCCAAGCCATGAGCCAGCTTGATTTTGAAACTGTTCCGCGCTCGGCGGCCCTCGACGACGCCCATGTCGGCAACATCCGTGGCGCTTTCGGCACCATCCTGCACGGCGATGTGGCGCCGCGCACCAACTGGAGCGCCCGGCTGAAGACGCTGCTGGCGATCATCGGCCCCGGCCTGATCGTCATGGTCGGCGACAACGACGCCGGCGCTTTCGGCACCTATACCCAGGCCGGTCAGAACTACGGCACCGCTCTGCTGTGGACGCTGCTGCTGCTGGTCCCGGTGCTTTACGTCAATCAGGAGATGGTGCTGCGTCTGGGCGCGGTCACCCGCGTCGGCCATGCCCGGCTGATCCTGGAGCGCTTCGGCAAGTTCTGGGGCGCCTTCAGCGTCATCGACCTGTTTCTGTTGAACGCCCTGACCATCGTCACCGAGTTCATCGGCATCAGCCTGGCGCTGGACTATCTGGGCCTGCCGCGCGAGGCCGGCGTCGGCATCGCCGCGCTGTTGATCATGGCTGTGGCTGGAACCGGCGATTTCCGCCGCTTCGAGCGCTTCTCGATGATCCTGGTGCTGGGCAGCCTGCTGCTGGTGCCGATCTTCCTCACCGTGCATCCGCCAATGGCTCAGGTGGCGCATGATTTCGTCGTGCCGCAAATGCCCGAGGGCGCCAAGCTCAGCGACGTCATGCTGTTGATCATCGGCATCGTCGGCACCACCGTCGCGCCGTGGCAGCTGTTCTTCCAGCAGAGCTACGTCATCGATAAGCGCATCACCCCGCGCTTCATCCGTTACGAGCGCGCCGATTTGTGGATCGGCATCGTGCTGGTGATCATCGGCGGTGTCGCCATGATGGCCTTCGCCGCCGCCACCTTCACCGGTCAGGTCGAGTTCGGCGCCTTCACCGATGCCGGCGGCGTGGCTGCGGGGCTGGAGAAATATGCGGGCAAGACCGCCGGGGTGCTGTTCGCCATCGCCCTGATCGACGCCTGCATCATCGGCGCTTCGGCGGTGTCGCTGTCGACCGCCTATGCTATCGGCGACGTGCTGTCGCTGAAGCATTCGCTGCACCGCAAGGCCACCGACGCCAAGGGCTTCTATGCCGTCTATTGCGGTCTGGTGGTGCTGGCGGCGGCGCTGGTGCTGACCCCCGGCACGCCTCTGGGACTGCTGACCAACGCCGTGCAGACCCTGGCCGGCGTGCTGCTGCCCAGTGCCACGGTGTTCCTGCTGCTGCTGTGCAACGACAAGGCTGTGCTGGGTCCGTGGGTCAACAGCCGCAAGCTGAACATCTTCACCGGAGCCGTCATCGCCGTGCTGGTGATGCTGTCGATCATCCTGACCGCGTCGGTGATGTACCCCGACATGGGCGAACAGGCGATCATCGGCATCCTGATCGGCGGTTCGGTGCTGGCGGTGGTGATGACCGTGGTCATCAAGGCCATCGAAGGCCGCAAGACCTCCGTGGCCGAGCCTGCGGTCGACCGGTCCTTGCAGAACAACTGGCTGATGCCGCCGCTGGCCGAGTTGCCTCCTGCCCGTCTGACCCTGCTCAGCCGGGTGTGGATGGTGGTTCTGCGCGGCTATCTGGTGATCGCCGCCGGCCTGGTCCTGGTGCGCATCGTTCAACTGGCGGTGGGCGGCAACGCGTAAGCCGCAGGGGATGGGCGGGGGTGGCGGAGTTTCTGCCGCCACCCCCGCCGACCACCCGCAGGAACAGGGAGAACGATCATGACGCAGACCAGCAAATCCCTTGCCGCCGAGGCCTTCGAGGCGGCGGTCGAGGCCATCCTGCAAGCGCACCGCCGCCATGCGGTCGTCTTGGCCGACGGCCGTCTGGCCGATGCCCCACGCAGCCGCCGCGCGCTTTACAATGCGCTGAAGACGTACCGGCGATTGGAGACAGCCTTCTATCACGCCGCCACCGGCGAAAATCCGGCGACACCGGATGGAGCGGAAGACGTCTAGAGCGGAAGCAGTACTGCCGCACATGATGCCGTTATAGGGGCTTCATGTAACAGTGAAAATTGGAACGTTACAAAGCGATTTGAGGTGGCAGGTGCCGGAGGAACGCTCAGCCGCCCGTACAGTTCATGCCGCGCGCGATAGGCCTGAAGCTCCCTTGCCCCACAAAATCATGTCCTTTGGGCTTTCGGTTGAGGGCGGACAGGATGGTTTGTTTCACCACGCCATCGCCCTCGCCGGAACGGAGGGGGCGGCGTAGGTCGGCGTTGGCGTCCTGCCCCAGGCACAGCAGCAGAGAGCCGGTGCAGGTGACTCGGACTCGATTGCAGGAGTCGCAGAAATTATCGCTCAAGGGCGTGATGAAGCCCAGCCGCCGCCCGGTTTCGCCCACCG
>DATGZW010000634.1:0-7963 GCA_035297005.1 Patescibacteria group bacterium | reverse complement strand
TTCTCGGCTTTTTTGCTCAGGCCCAGGGCGTCCCACATGACCTCGTACAGCGGTACGCGGTCCTTGAAGCCTTTGAGTTCGTGGGCGCCTTTGGTGATGAAGGTCAGGCCCTTGCCGGCGGACAATTCGCGCACGACGTTGGTGCAATAGATCTCGTCGCTGTCGGCATGGGCGCAGACGCGGGCGGCCAACTGCACGGTGCCGCCGAACAGGTCGTCCTCTTCCTCGATGGGTTCGCCGGCATTGATGCCGATGCGCAGGTGCAGCGGCAAATTGCGATTCTTGAGGTTGTGCGTGGACACCGCTTTTTGGATCGACACCGCCGCTTCGACGCCGTTCACCGCGCTGGCGAACGAGGCCATGATGCCATCGCCGGTGTGTTTGACTTCCTTGCCGGCATATTCGGCCAGGGCGGCGCGGACGATGTTGTTGTGGCGCCGCACGATTTCTTGCGCCGCCACGTCGCCGCGGCTTTGCGTCATGTCGGTCGAACCGACCATGTCGGTGAACAGTACGGTGACGATGCGCGGCGCCGCCTGGGTGGTCTGCGGCTTGTTCCAGGAATCAAACACCGAACCGACTTGATCGCTGGCTCCGTCGGCGCCGTTGAGGAAGCCTTCCATGGCGTTGCGGCCGACCTGAACCATGGTCATGTAACGCGGTTCGACCAGATAATCTTCGTATTTGTCGGCAAAGGCCTTGGCGGTGTCGGCCTTGATGCCCATGACCTCGATGGTGTCCTTCAGCAGGATACGCTTGTCGATGGCTTCCAGGTGGTGCTGGTTGCCCAGTACGTCGATGCCGCCGGCCAGCAGCAGATCGACGCCGAATTTGTTGTAGGCGTCAAGCGAAGGGCGGGTCTTCTTGACCTCGCTCAGCAGGCCGGAGAGAAAGCGCATCATGCTCATGCGATGCGGTTCCAGCCCATCGGCGGCGGCGGGCGGGGCCGTCGGCTCCTCGGCCTTGGCTTTGGGCTTGACGTCCGCTTCGGGCGGTTCCGGGGCGGTGGGCGCGGCTTCGGCGGGGGTGGAGGGCTCGGGTGCGGCTTCGGGCGTCGGCAGCGGTGGAATCGGCTCCAGCGGCAGCGGCTCGCTATCCTCGATCGGCTCGCTCCAATCCAGATCCTCGTCCTCACCCTCCAGGTCGGAGGGAAAGGGCTCCTCGGGGATGGTGTCGGGTGTCTTGGCCGGGCGCGGCTTGGGCTTGCGCGGCGCCGGTGCGCGCATCGGCTGCGGCTTGGGCGGCGGCGGCGGGGCGGCGTCTTCCCATTCGATCATCGACATCGCCATCGGCACGGCGGCGGACAGAAAGGTGATGACGAAGGTCGAGAACAGCAGGATCGACAGCGCCTGTTCGCTGATATCGACGCCGTAACTGGGCAGGCGGGTGGCAAAGGCCGAGACCACGCCGGTAACGGCTCCGGCTCCGGCCAGCGAGGCGGCGATGACCAGCAGCAATTTCACCACCACGCCCATCGGGCGGGTGACGGAACTGGCGCTGACGCCGTTGGGCTGGCGGCGGCTGGCGGCGGCGGCGGTGGTGGCATAGTCGGTATGGGCGATGCCGGGCGGTTCGAAATTGCCGCGCCCGCCGGGACGGCGAGATGCGGATGCGCCGCCGGGACCGCGCGCTTCGCCGTTCAGCAGCTTGTCGCTGCCGTAGACGACGGTTTCCTCGCAGGCGTTGTTGCCGGGATAATAGGTTTCGCGCACCACCTTGACGACCGCGCCAATGGTGCGTTCGGCCAGCTTGGCTTCCTCCAGCGCCGCCTCGCGTTCCTCTTTGCGGAAGCGGGCATGCAGGATCCAGCCTCGGGCTTCAAGGGTGTAGACCTCGAAGTGAGTGATTGCCGGGCCTTGGATACTCATCTGTCCGTCACACGTCGCGCCCCGGTCGTGGCGAATGCGGCTGTGCCGCGCCTATGCTCCGCACAAACGCGGAGCGCGCCAACCTTTCGGCGTGGCGCGCTCTAACACATACAACAAGCTCTGCGGAAAGAACAGCATGGCGGCGGCATGGCGGCGCCCCCATCTGCGTTCCGAAGTTACTTCTTGATGCCGATACCGGCGAAACGCCTGTTGAACTTGGCGACCTGGCCGCCGGTGTCCATCATGCGGTGTACGCCGGTCCAAGCCGGGTGAGACTTGGGATCGATGTCCAAGCGGATCGAATCACCCGTCTTGCCCATCGTCGAACGGGTGGTGAATTCGGTGCCATCCGTCATGATCACTTTGATCTCATGATAGTCGGGGTGAATGTCCTGCTTCATTGCCGTGCTCCAGAAATCGAAGCGGCGTATATAAACCACCCCCCGCCCGGTTGCAAGCCTTGAACGCAAAGCAAGGCTCTGCCCTAATGGCCGCCGCCGCTAACCGGGAGTGCTGAAACCGTGAGCCTTGACGAATCCGAGTTCCACAAACTGGCCGATACCACCTTGCTGGCCCTGGCGACAGCCATCGACGACGCCCTGGGCGACAGCCTGGACGTCGATGAGCAAGGCGGCATCCTGACCATCGGCCTGCCCGATGGCGGGCAGTACATCCTCAACAAGAACGCCCCGATGCGCCAGATCTGGCTGTCCTCGCCGAAAAGCGGGGCGTGGCATTTCGATTGGAACGAAGGGCAGGGGGCTTGGGTGTCGAGTCGGGGGAGCGAAGGGCTGACGGAGGTGCTGGGGGGCGAGTTGGAGGTGGGGTTGTAGGGGTTGAGGATATTTTGATGGGGGCGAGCACTCATTGCCGTCGCAGATTATCTCCCTTGCTGGACGGTCGCTTCGTGCCAGGAGTGGTCTTCGGCCATTGCTCGAATAGTCATGTTCAATCTATTGATAAAATGAAATCTACCTTTGCTCTCTCACTGCGATCAGGCGATCCTCAAGCCAGTCGGCTAGAAGTTCGACCTGATAGATTGCAGCCATAAGCTTATCTACCGAAACGTGGATACTCGGTGCGAACCACTTGGCAAGTGGGTTACTAACCGAAACCATGTGTCGTTCCTGATCGCTGACGAAGAAAGGTGAAGGGAAGCGTTTCCTCGCCCTCATGTTATGGCTCGCCTTCATGGTCAGGATGTCTTCTGGATGCTGCGCGGCATTTCGCGCCAACGTAATCTGTTCAAGTAAGTCGAAATCGACAGGACATTCATCCCATGTTATTTTCAGATTGTCCCTGAAGTAGCACTGATAACCTTGGATAAACCCGTTCTTGAAAAGTCGTTTCCGTTCGTCCTCCTTCAGTTGAATTTGAAGCTCTGACTCCCAAGTGTGGAAGTAGAGCCTCAGCGCTTCTGACAGCATGGAAATACAGGCCTCGCCGACAATATGTGTACCCGTATCGGCTTCCTGCCACTCGATCAGAAATGGAGGTTCTTCGTCCTCGCCGTATTCAGGCACGAAAGGGGCTTCGCCAACCTCAATTTTTCTGACGATTTCTCGAAACGGTGCGGCTGCCGTTTCATAGAAATACCGGATGAAACGGGTCCGCTCCTTCAAGAAAAATAGGATGTCCATTACGCGGTCTCCGCAATTCTGGCATCGGAATGGCCGCCATTGACTCGGCTCAGCCAGTTATCATTTTGGTTAAAATGGTCCGAAATGGGAAAAGAGGGGCCGTGCTCTAAGCGTATCAGAGAGCCCGTATCAGAGAGCTCCCTACCGCTGATCCATCCTGATCTCGATCCGGCGGTTCTTGCGTAGCGCCGCTTCGTCGTCGCCCTTATCCACCGGCTGGAACTCGCCGAAGCCGGCGGCGGCCAGACGTTCCGGCGGGATGCCCTGGGTGGACAGGAACTTGACCACCGACACCGCGCGCGCCGTCGAGAGTTCCCAGTTCGACGGGAAGCGCTCGTTCTTCTTGATCGGCACTTTGTCGGTGTGGCCGTCGACGCGCAGCACCCAGTTGATGTCCGAGGGGATCTCCTTGGTCACCTCGACCAGACTCTGCGCCAGTTGGCTCAGTTGTTTCTGGCCGTCCACGCCCAGTTCGGCCGAGCCGCTGGAGAACAGCAGTTCCGACTGGAAGACGAAGCGGTCGCCGTCGATGCGCACGCCGGGGCGGTCGCCCAGCACCTTGCGCAGGCGGCCGAAGAATTCCGAGCGGTAACGGGCCAGTTCCTCGACCTTGCTGGCCAGGGCGGCGTTCAGGCGCTTGCCCAGGTCGGCAATCTGCACCTTCTGGTCGGAGGACTGGGTCTCGCTGGCTTGCAGGGCGGCGGCGATGCGGGCCAGCTCCTGGCGCATGGTCTCCAATTGCTGGTTCAGCAGGGCGGCCTGGGCGCGGGCGTCTTCCGACACCTTACGCTCCTGCTCCAACTGCCCCTGCGCGTCGCCGGCTTGTGCGCCCAGTTCGGCGACTTTCTTTTCCAGCTCGGCCTTCAGCGCCTTCAGCGCCTCGACGTCTTGTTGCATCAGGGCGTATTGCTGGCGATCAACGGTGCTGTCGTTGCTTTGCGCCTGCAAGCGGTCGCGTTCGGCGGTCGAGGCCTGCAATTGTTCGGTCAGGCTGCCGATATTGACCTTCAACTCGTTGTTGGCGCGGCGTTCGATGTCCAGCAGGTCGGTCATCTCGCTCAACTGGCGCGACAGCTTGGTGATGGTCTGGTCGCGCCCCGTCAGCACCTGCCCCAGATAGAACTGGGTCAGCACGAAGGCCAGCAACACGAAGATGATGACCAGCAGCAGCGAGGCCAAGGCATCGACGAAGCCCGGCCAGATATTGATCCCGCCGCCACGCCGCCGACGGCTGGACGAGAGGCTCATCGCCTAAAGCTCCGGCCGGCCAAGGCGGACGGGCGTGCTATCCTCGTCCGCCAGCACCGCGATGGTGCGGGCCAATAGCTTGAACTCGCTGCGGATTTCGCGAATGACCTCGTCTCGGCCATGCGACATTTCATCGATCATGCGGCCCAGCGAAACATCAATGTTGCGGATATGATTGCGGCTGGTGTCGTCGATGCCGGCGCTGGTCGGACCTTCGGCCAGCTTCATCATGATCGGCCGCATCTCCAACTGGTTTTCGGCCAGCTTCAGCATCAGGCTTTGTTCGGTCTTCATCTGGTCGGCCAGGGTCGAAAGCCGGTCGGTCAGCAGCCGCATGTTGGCGTTGGAGGAAATGCGCCCTTCCTCGCCGCGCGCCAGGGTGCGTTGCAGGTTGTCCAGGCTGTCGGCGGTCTGTTCCAGCAGCGCCCGGATATAGGCGGGAATCGGCTGATCCGAGCCTTCGCCGGCACCGACCGAGGAGCCCAGCTTGGTCTGGGTGGACAGCCATTCCTCAAGGTCGTTGTAAAAGGCGTTCTGCGCCTGTCCCGCCTGCAAATCGAGGAAGCCGAGGATCAGCGAGCCCGACAAGCCAATCAGCGAGGTGGAAAAGGCCGTGCCCATGCCCGATAGCGGGGCGTCCAGGCCCTGTTTCAGTCCCTGGAAGGCCGAGTTCACATCGTCGCTGGAGATCGACAGGTTGCGGATCACCTCGCCCAGCGAGCCGACCGTCTGCGACAAGCCCCAAAAGGTGCCGAGCAGACCAAGGAAGATCATCAGCCCGATGAAGTAGCGGGCCAATTCGCGCGATTCATCCAGTCGCGCGGCTAGTCCGTCGAGCACCGAGCGCAGCGCCAGCGGGCTGAGGTTGAAGCGGTCGCGGCGTTCGCCCAGCATCGCCGCCAGCGGCCCCAACAGGCGCGGCGCGGTGGTCGAGATGGTGGGCGCGCCTTTACGGAAATCATCGACCCACAGCGCCTCGCGGCCCAGCATGACGACTTGGCGGAAATTCAGCACGATGCCCAGCAGCAGCACGCTCAGGGTGACGCTGTTCAGCCCGACATTGTTGGTGAAGGCGTGTTCCAGCCCCTGATACAGGCCGATGACCACGGCGACGACGACCATCAGGAAAATGGCCATGCGAATAAGGTACTGGCGCGGGTTGGTCATTCTGTCCGGTCCCAACGTGACGTGCCGTGCAATGTGGGCACCAAGCGTGACATTTCCAGGGCGGCGCGCCCGGTTAGCGCTTCTGCACCAGGACGTCCACGCGATCGGCGGGGCCGTCGGGGACTTTGTTGCCCAAGGCGCGAACTTCGATACGGGTGCTGCGTACGCCCTGATCAATCAGGAACGAACGCACCGCCAAGGCGCGCGACAGCGATAGGCGGCGGGCCTTGCTGGCGTTGTCCTCGTCGCCTTCGGCATAGGCCAGAAGCTGGACCGACACGGCGGGGTCTGAATTCATCTGCTTGGACAGCGTGACCATGGCGTTGCGCGAGGCGTCCGACAGGATGGCGCCATCGGGCTCGAATGGAATGGTGTAGTTGCCGTTGCTGGTGGCCACCGGAGCGGGTGTCAGCCGGGCTTGCTGCTGCGCCGGTTCGGTGCCGGAACTCAGCGGCGGGGCGATCGGCGGGCCGGTCACCACCATCGGCGGCACGGCGGCGGCAGGCGTCGGTTCCTCGTCGGGCACCGGCGGCTTGACCGGGGTGGGGTCGGTGGGAGCCTGGGCTACAGGAACCGGCGGCGGCGGCGCGGTGGAAATGGCCGGCGGCACCTTGAACGGCTTGACCTCGGCGGGCTTGGCGTCAGCCGGCTTGGTCTGCGCCGGTGTGGCGTCGGCGGTCTTGATCTCGGCGGGCTTGGGCACGATCACCGGCACTTTGACCGGCGGTAAATCGGGTGTGGCCATTGCTATCGGCGCCACCGTCTTTGCCGGTGCGACCGGTGCGACCGGTGCGGCCAGCGGCGGCGTCTCGACGGCCTTCGGCGCTTCGGCGACCTTGGCGGCTGCAACCGGTTTGGCCGGGGTGGCGGGTTCCGGATTGGGCAGATCGGCAACCTGCGGAGCGGCGGGCGTCTTGGCCTTGGCTACGGTGGTCTCGGGCTTGGTCTTGGCCTTGGCGGTTTTGTGCTTGGCGTCAGGCGCCTTGTGCAGGGCCAAGGTCTTGCGGGAATGCGGCGTCAGGTCGATGGCGCTGCTCGACACATGCGCTCGCGGGGCTGCCGTCAGGGGCGCCAGCGGGGCGGGCGGGTGGCGGTCGAGGAACATATCGGGCAGGGTCTGCTCGCCGCCCAAACGGTCGAGCACGCTGTTATCGACAGTGACATCGGGCGGGGCATCATTGCCGCCGATGACGACCTGCGCCGCCGCCGGAGTGGTGCTCGCTAATGCGAGCGCCAACAGGGACGCTGTACCCCAGTGCCTGATGCTGCTCACCGTCGAGTCCCCCAACAGCGGACCAAGTTTAAATCAGCCACACAGTACCGCATGGCCGGAATCGCCACAACTCGTTTGCCGGAGGACCGGTGAGCCATGGCGATCTCGTTTCAGTTGCCGGCCGACCGCAGCATCACGCCCAGAGGCAGATGCAGATGGTCGTTGGCGGCGACGACGCTGCCCGAATTGAGCATGTCATGACCGCCATTGATCTCGCTGACATATCCACCGGCTTCGCGCACCATGATGATGCCGGCGGCGATATCCCAGGCCTTCAGCCCGCTTTCCCAATAGCCGTCATAACGGCCAGCGGCGACATAAGCCATGTCGAGCGAGGCGGAGCCGAAGCGGCGGACACCGGCGGTGTTGACCATGGCGACCTGCAATTGCTTCAGGAATGCCCCATGATCGGCCTGACCCTGGTGCGGAATGCCGGTGGCGATCACCGAGTCTTCCAGCTTGCGGCGCGACGAGACGCGCAGACGGCGCTCGTTGACGAAGCAGCCATTGCCCTTTTCCGCCCAGAACATCTCGTCGGTCAGCGGCTGATAGATGACGCCGGCGATCGGCTCGCCGTCGCGCACCAGACCGATGGAAATGGCGAAATGCGGGATGCCGTGCAGGAAGTTGGTGGTGCCGTCGAGCGGATCGATAACCCACACATTGTGACGGTCAGCACCTTCGACCACGCCGGACTCTTCCATCAGCAGGCCGTAATCGGGGCGCGCCTTCTTGAGTTCGGTGCGCAGAACCTTTTCCACGCGGTG
>DATGZW010000633.1:0-2998 GCA_035297005.1 Patescibacteria group bacterium | reverse complement strand
AGCGGTGGTGCTGCCGAAGGGCCGCGCCGCTCACCGCCTGTTGGCCGATTTCGCCGACGACGCCAAGCGGCGCGGCATTGCCATCGGCGGGCTGTTGCAGCAGGGCGGCAAAAGCGAAGACACGCCCTCGGCGGATGTGTCGATGATTGCCCTGGATACCGGCGAACGCTTCCCCATCATGCAGCGGTTGGGCCGCGATGCCTGTTGCGCCGTGGATACCCAGGAAATGGCCGCCGCCACCGCTGCCTTGCGCCGCGCCCTGGCCACGCCGTGTCAGTTAGTGATCGTCAACAAATTCGGCCCTTTGGAGGCCGAAGGCGGCGGCTTGGCCGACGAGATGATGGCGATCATGGCCGAAGGAGTGCCGATGCTGACCACCGTGGCCGAAGCCCGTCTGGACGCGTGGCTGGAGTTCTGTGGCGGGCAGTGCGAGTTGCTGCCGGCGGATATGCAGTCTCTGTGGCTGTGGTGGGAACGCAATGGCCCTTAATGGCCGCGCCCCGACAGCGACACCATTAGCGCCACCGCCAGCACGGCGCTGACCACCTGCCAGAACTGTAGCGGATGACGCTGATAGAGCGGCAGCCGCCGCCGCGTCGGCGGGCTGACCGCAGGACCGTTCTCCAACTCGTGGACCAGTTCCCAGGCATCGGCGAAACGGTGTGCCGGATCGACCGACAGGCAACGGTCCACCGCGTAATCCAACCAAGCCGGCAAATCGGGCCGCAACGCCATCAAGGATCGCGGCTTGCCGAAGCGGGGATGGGTGAAGGGTTCGACCTCGCCATAGGGGTAATGCCCGGTGAAGGCGCGGAAGATCGTCACCCCCAAGGCAAACAGGTCGGAAGCGACGTCGCCCGGCTCTCCGGCAAACAGTTCGGGGGCCATGTAACTGGGAGTGCCGGGGATGTCCTCGGGCGCCAGATCCTCCAGGCCGGGTACGCGCACCACGCCCAGATCGATCAGCTTGGCCTGTCCATCCGGCCCCAGGATGACGTTATCGGGCTTGATGTCGCGATGGACGATTCCGGCGCGGTGCAGCGCGGCGACCGCTTTACACAGTTGCACGGCGATCCCCCTGCCCTCCTCCAGCGACACCGGCGGGCGGCGCGACAGACGCTGTTCCAAGGTCTCGCCGCGCAGATAGGGCATCACCGTATAAAGGCAGCTTTGCCGGTCGGGAGGCAGTTCGATGGCGGTGCCCAGCCATGGACTACGGACGCGCGCGGCGACCCAGGCTTCGCGCAGGAAGGCCGCTTTATAGGTGGCTTCGGTGGCGCTGCGCGGATGGGGAAACTTCAACACCACGCTGCCGCCATGCAACTCGTCAGTGGCCACGAACAGCCGGGTATAGCGTCCATCGGACAGCATCTCACCCAGCAGAAAGCCGTCCACGCGGTCGCCGGATTTAGGCAGCGGCACCACCGGCAGAGCGGCCAGCGTCATGCTCAACCCGGCGCGATCGACCGGCGGCAGATTGAGCACATCGACCACTAAAGCGGTCGCGTTGTCGCTGCTGCCCTGTTCCAAGGCCGCCGCCGTCAGGTCGCGGGCGGTTTCCTCGGGGCCTTTGCGGCGGCCCAGGATGTCGGCGATATGGCTGTCGGGCAGGACTCCGTGGATACCGTCGCTGCACAGCAGGAAGCGGTCATGCAGGGCCAGGGGGTGGCAGGCGTAATCCAGCCGCAGACTGGGCTCCAAGCCCAGAGCGCGATAGAGCACATGGTGCAATCCCGGCTGGTCCAGGCTGTGGTCGTCGGTCAGCCGGGTCAGGCGGCCATCGCCGAAGCGATACAACCGGCTGTCGCCGACATGCAGCACATGAGCCGAGCGGCCGCGCAACACCAACCCGGTAAAAGTGCAGCCCATGCCGGCCAGTTCAGGATCGGCTCGCCCATAGGCATGGACCCAGTCGTTCAACGCTTCCAGCACCGAGGCGGCAGCACGGCGGACACCCCAGCTTTCCGGCTTGTCGTAATAGCCGTCGAGAAAACCGCGCACCGCGGTCTCGGCGGCTTCACGTCCGCCTTTAGCCCCGCCCATGCCGTCGGCCAGGGCGACGGCATGGCCGAAGCGGTCCTGTTGCAAGGGCGACGGGCGGGCCGCGCCGGCGAAGTCCTCGTTCCGCCGGCGCTCCCCGGTGACGGAGGCGACGCCGATGCCCAAGCGTAGGGTGGGATCGCCTCCAGCCATCTCAGATACGCGCCCCGGACACGGCGCCCCAGGTGGTGCGCCAGCGCTTCTTGACTCCGACCAGAGACGCCAGTCCGACCAGCACCAAGACGCTGAAGAACAGGAAGCCAAGGCTGAAATCGCCGGTCATTTCCTTGGAGGTGCCCAAGGTCTTGGCCAGGAAGAACCCGCCCAGCCCGCCGAAGCAGCCGACCAGCCCGGTCATCAGGCCGATTTCGCCTTTGAAGCGCTGCGGCAGCAACTGGAACACCGCGCCATTGCCCATACCCAGGCACAGCACGCCGGCCGAGAACACCATCAACGCCCGCCAGGCCTCCGACGGCAGGTTGGCGAAAGTCCAACCGGCGACGGCGGCGGTGCCGGCATCGACCGGAGCCGGACCGGCAGGGAGGAAGGCAGCAGCCAGATAGGCCACGGCGACGATGCCGAACAGCACCAGCAAGGTGCGAATGCCACCGATGCGGTCGGCCACTGCGCCACCGACGGGGCGGAAGAACGAACCGAACGACACCACAATCGCCACCATCAAGCCAGCCGCCACACCCGACACATGGTACTGGATGTTGAAGTACAGCGGCAGAGAATTGGCCAAGCCGACGAAGCCGCCGAAGGTGATGAAATAGAAGAACATGAACCACAGGCTGTCGCGGTCGGTCAGGATGGCTTTGTAGCGCGCCCAGGTCACCGGGTTGCGCTGCACCGGGGCTTCCTTCGACACCAGGGCGTAGAACAGGAAAGTCGGCACCAGCGGGATCAGCAAGGTACCGATGGCAGTCTGCCAGCCATAGGCTTCGGCCAGCGAGGG
>DATGZW010000632.1:0-3787 GCA_035297005.1 Patescibacteria group bacterium | reverse complement strand
TGCCTCCCTATGCCACGCAATGGCCAACCGGTCCGGTCGGGATGGCCTTGCCGGAGCGGACGTCGATGATACGCTTGCAGGCCAGCAGCAGGCCCATGGCGAGGAAGCCGCCGGGCGGCAGCACCGCCATCAGCACGCCCTTATCGGCGGCGAACACCCGCAGTTCCATGAACTTGAAGGCGGAACCCAGCAGCAACGAGGCGTCGGCGAACAGGGTGCCCGAACCGACGATCTCACGCATGGCGCCGATGGTGGTCAGCGCCAAAGTGAAGCCGATGCCCATCGACAGGCCATCGACGAAGGACGGCAGTACCGGCTCCTTGGCGGCGAAGACCTCGGCGCGGCCCAACGGCAGGCAGTTCGACACGATCAGCGGAATGAACAGCCCCAGCACCTTGTAAAGGTCATGCATCCAGGCGTTCATAGTCAGATCGACCACCGTGACCATCGAGGCGATGATCAGGATGAACACCGGAATGCGCACCTCGCGGGTGATGAAGCCGCGCAAGGCGGCGATCAGCAGGTTTGACGTGGCCATGACGAAGGCCGTCGCCAGCCCCATGCCCAGGCCGTTGGTGGCGCTGGTGGTCATCGCCATGGTCGGGCACATGCCCAGCATCTGCGCCAGCACGCCGTTGTTGTCCCACAACCCGTCGCGGACGATCGTTCCATATTTGGCCATCAGCGAACCTCCAGCAATTCGGCTTTGTGGGCGGCGAAGAATTCCAGACCGCCGCGAATGGCGGCGACGACTCCGCGCGGGGTGATGGTGGCGCCCGAGAACTGGTCGAACTGGCCGCCGTCCTTCTTGACCCGCCACGCATCCTTGGGCGGCGAGCCCAGGCCGAGACCGGTGAAGCGGGTGATCCAGTCGGACTTGGCAACGTCGATCTTGTCGCCCAGGCCAGGCGTTTCCTTGTGCTGCAAGGCCCGCACGCCGAGGATCTTGCCATCGGCATCAAGGCCCATGATCAGGCGGATTTCGCCGCCATAGCCTTGGCCGCGCACTTCATAGGCGACCCCGGTCAGCTTGCCGGCCTTGGTGGCGCGATAGACCACCACGTCCTTGCCGTCGTCGCCCTTGAGGGTGATCGCATCCTTGACCGGGCTGTTGTCGTGCAGGCCGGGCGGAATCACCTGGGTCAGCGAGTTCTGCAGATCCTCGACCTGACGCAGCGAGATTTCCTCGGCGGTGAAGTCCTTGGTCGCCGCCAGCAAGATGCCGAAACCCAGGCAGAAGCTGGCCAGCACCACGCCGTGAATGATGGTGCGCTGTTTCATCGGTCATCCCCCTTCACCGTCAGCGGTTCGCCCTTGCGGGTGCGCCCGAACGAGCGGGGCCGTATGTGGTGGTCGATCAGGGGCGTCAACGCGTTCATCAGCAGCACGGCGAAAGCCATGCCTTCGGGATAGCCGGCGAAGGTGCGGATGATCCAGGTCAGCAGGCCGATGCCGACGCCATACACCAACTGCCCCTGCTTGGTGACCGGCGAGGTCACGTAGTCGGTGGCGATGAAGAACGCGCCAAGGAAGGTCGCGCCCGACAGCAGGTGGAACAAGCCACCGGTGAAGCGGGCCGGATCGATGGCGTTGAACAGAGTGCCCATGACCAGCAAGGTGCCCATGACGGCGACCGGGGTGTGCCAGGAAATGATGCGCCGGGCCAGCAGAAATAGCCCGCCAGCCAGGATCAGCAGCGCCGAGGTTTCACCGAAGCTGCCGGCGCGCGAGCCGATCACCATATCCATCAAATCGGGCAGATGCGTCATCGACTGGCTGACCGGCACACCGCGCGACAGCTCGGTCTTGATATAGCCGAGCGCCGAGGCGGCGCTGACCGTGTCGAGATGCCCCAAATGACCGCCGAAGGTGATCATCAGGCTATCGAAGAAGCCGGGCGAGCCTGCCGCCGTCAGCGGATGCGGCACGACCCAACTGGTCATCGGCAGCGGGAACGAAATCAGCAGGGCGACGCGGCCGACCATGGCGGGGTTGAAGGGGTTCTGCCCCAATCCGCCGAACAGATGCTTGGCCAAGACGATGGCGAACACCGAACCGGCCATGGGGATCCACCACGGCGCCCAGGGCGGCAGGCTCATCGCCAGCAGCCAGCCGGTCAGCACGGCGGAACCATCGGTCAAGGTCGGCGTCAGCGGCTTGCCGGCGATGGTCAGGCACGCTGCCTCCAGCGCCACGCAGGAGGCCACGGTGATGGCGAACATGAAGATCGCCGGCCAGCCGAACAGCCAGACGTCGAACAGCGTCGCCGGCACCAGCGCCAGCAGCACCAGCGTCATGGTGCGCTGGACACTGGTGCGGGCATGGGTGAACGGCCCGCTCTTGTCGATAAGGATGCTCATGCGCTGGCCCCGTTGGCTTTATTCAGTTCCGCTTGCGCCTTGGCCGCAGCCGCCGCGGCGCGCCGGGCTTGGGCGATTTTCTCGACGCGCTCGGCATGCGTCTCGACCAGCCGCTTGACCGTCTCGGTCTTGCGCCGATCCCGCTCCTGCGCGTTGAGCATGCCCTTGGCGTAGTTGAAGTAATGCACCAGCGGGATATGCGACGGACAGATATACGAGCAACTGCCGCAAGAAACGCAGTCCATAACCCCTAGCCGCGCCGCGCCGTCGAGCTTGTCATTGCGGATGAACGCCGCCATCTCGACCGGCACCAGACCGCAAGGGCAGATGGTGACGCAGGTGCCGCAGCGGATGCAGGGCTGCCGCGCCTGTTCGTTCGTTTCCGCCGCCGTCAGCGCCAGAATGCCCGAGGTTCCCTTGACCACCGGCACGTCGAGCGACGGCAGCGGTTGCCCCATCATCGGCCCGCCGGAGATGATGCGCTTGGGTTCGCCGGTGAAACCACCGCAGAAAGCCACCAACTCGGCGACCTTGGTGCCCAGCGGCACATCGACATTCTTAGCCTCGGCCACGGCCCCGCCGCTGACCGTCACCACGCGCGACAGCAAGGGCCGCCCGAAGCGCAGCGCATGATGCACGGCGCGGGCAGTGGCGACGTTGTGAACAACCACCCCCAGATCGGCGGTCAACCGCCGCGCCGGTGTCTCGCGCCCGGTCAGGGCCTGCACCAGATGACGTTCCGACCCCATCGGGTATTGCACCGGCACGCCGATGACCTCGATGCCGGTATGGCCGACCGCCGCCGCTTCGGTCATCGCCGCCTGCGCCTGCGGCTTGTTGTCCTCAATGGCGATGATGATGCGCTGGGTGCCCAGGGCATGCGCCATGATGCGCGCGCCATCAACCACCTCGGCGGCATATTCGCGCATGACGCGGTCGTCGCAGGTAAGGTACGGCTCGCACTCGGCCCCGTTGAGCAGCAGCGTGTCCAGCTTGGTCTGCTGGCCCAACCGCAGCTTCACCGACGAGGGAAAAGTCGCGCCGCCCAAGCCGACGATGCCGGCCTCGGCCACCCGTCCGGCGATCTCGGCGGGGGTGGCGGCGAAGGGATCGGCCAGCGGCGCGGCCAAATCGATCCAGCGATCCTCGCCATCGGCTTCCAGCACGATGGTCGGCTGCGGCAGACCCGAGGGATGCGGGGCCGGACTGTCGCCAATCTCGACGATACGGCCCGAGGTCGGCGCATGCACCGGGGCCGACACCGGCCCATCGGCGCGCGCCAGCACCTGGCCCTTGGCGACGACATCGCCGACCGCCACCACCGGAGCCGCCGGGGCGCCGATATGCTGTTGCAGCGGTAGATACAAAAAGTGCGGCATCGGCAGGGCGACGATGGCCTTCTCGCTGGTCTGCTCTTTGCGATAGTC
>DATGZW010000631.1:0-2979 GCA_035297005.1 Patescibacteria group bacterium | reverse complement strand
GTACGGCGCCGACGCCATAGATCAGGGCGACCTTGAGCGTTCCCGGTTCCTCCGGGCTGCGGGCGGCGTAATCGGCAATGTCGACCAGCTTGGCGCCGCCATCGGTCAGGCTTTTCTCGGCTTCGTCCCAATAGGCCAGGCGATCGACCAAGCCGCCGTCGCGGGCCTCTTGCGCCAGCAGCGGCGAGCGGTCGATCAGCGCCTGCACCTGCTCGGGCTTAAGGCCGCGCGCTTCGGCGATGCCGTTCACCACCTGTGCGGTCCACGCGCCCAGCAGCTTTTCCAGCGACTGGCGGGCTTCGTTACTGAACTGCTTGCTGGTGAAGGTTTCGATGGCGGATTTGTATTCGTAGCGGGCGCCGAATTCCGGCTTCACCCCGATGAAGTCCAAAGCCTCGCGGAAGAACGGGCTTTCCGCCATGAAGCCGGTCAGGCCGACGTCGCCCGACGGCTGCAGCCAGATTTCCTGAAAGGCGCTGGCGGTGTAATAGCCGACCGTGGCGGCGCTGGATTCGCCCATCGACGACGAGAACAGCACGGCGCGCTTGCCCGACTTGCGGAAGGCCAGCACGGCGTCGCGGAGTTCCTGCGCCTTGGCCATGCCCAGATGCCCGCCGTCGAAGCGGGCGACCACGGCGGCGACGCGGGGATCGCGCGAGGCCTTGTCGAGCGCCTGCACCACGTCCTTGAGGACATAGGCGTTGTTCATCTCCAGCTTGGCGAAGGGGCTGTCCGAGCCGCTTTCGACGATGCCGGAATTGAGATCGAGCATGAGAACCATCTGCTTGGGCAGAGGATCGGGGCGCTCTTTGACGGCGGTCCATACGCCAAGGCCGGCAATCAGCAGCGTGAAGCTGCCGACCACGGCCAGGACCACGAGAATAATGCGTCCCAGTACCCGCATGATGGGCTCTCCCGGAGGGGTTGACTGACCCCGTTATGAGACGAGCCGTGGGCGTGGTCAATCACTTAGGCAGGACTTATATCCGCTGGTCGAGGGGCCGGACCTCGGATTTGATCGGCGGGCCGCAGCGTCGCGCCCGTTCCAGGTCATAGGAAAGCTGAACCTCTAGCCAGAATCGATCCGAGGTGCCGAAATAATGCGACAGCCGCAAGGCCGTATCGACGCAGACGGCGCGCTTGCCCTGGACGATGGCGTCGATCCGTTCACGCGGAATTTTCAGATGTCCGGCCAGGGTAGCGGCGCTGACTCCTGTCGGTTTCAGAAACTCCTCAGCCAGGATTTCGCCTGGATGAATGTTGGGCCTGGTCACGTCCTGGATCCTCCGTTTCTGGTTGGCCGGAGGATGGCGATATATCCGGCATTGATCAACGCGCCGGAGGCGGTATGCCGGTTGGCGCTGAGTCGTCAAAAGAGATAGACGGCCTCCTCCGAATGGCCCTTGGCGGAGCATTGCGGTGGCGCGGCGACGGGCCTAGAATCGCCATTATGACCGAACTCTCCTCCGTCGTCCCCGGCCGCTACTGGCAGCGGCTGGAGGATGGCCGTATTCAGTGCGATCTGTGTCCCCGCCTGTGCAAGCTGCATGACGGGCAACGCGGTTTGTGTTTTGTCCGCGCCCGCCAAGGCGAGGGGATGGTGCTGACCACCTATGGCCGCTCGTCGGGCTTTTGCGTCGATCCCATCGAGAAGAAGCCGCTCAATCATTTTCTGCCGGGTACGCCGGTGCTGTCCTTCGGCACGGCAGGATGCAACCTGACCTGCAAATTCTGCCAAAACTGGGATATCAGCAAAGCCCGCGAGATCGACCGCCTGAACGACGCCGCCAGCCCTGAACGGATCGCCGAGACGGCGTTGCGCTTAGGCTGCCGGTCGGTGGCGTTCACCTATAACGATCCGGTGATCTTCCTGGAATATGCCGTCGATGTCGCCCGCGCCTGCCGGGCGCGCGGGCTGAAGACGGTGGCGGTGACCGCCGGCTATATCGGGGCCGAGGCGCGGCGCGAGTTCTTCGCCGAAATGGACGCCGCCAATGTCGATTTGAAGGGGTTCACCGAAGACTTCTATCAAAGTCTGTGCTCGGCCCATCTGGCTCCGGTGCTGGAGACGCTGGAGTATCTGCGGAACGATACCAAGGTGTGGTTCGAGGTCACCACGCTGCTGATCCCCGGCCATAACGACGGCGACGACGAATTGCGGGCGCAGGCGGCGTGGATGATGCGTCATCTGGGGCCGGATGTGCCGCTGCATTTCAGCGCCTTCCATCCCGATCACAAAATGCTCGACACTCCGGCGACGCCGCCGGCCACCCTGACCCGCGCCCGTAAGATCGCTCTGGGCGAGGGGCTGCGCTATGTTTACACGGGCAATGTGCATGACCGCGACGGCTCCAGCACGTGGTGTCCGACCTGCGGAGTGCTGCTGGTCGAGCGCGACTGGTTCCGCCTGGGCCGATGGGGGCTGGATGCCGCCGGGGCCTGCCGGTCTTGCGGCACCGCATTGCCCGGTCTGTTCGAAGCCGTTCCCGGACAATGGGGCGACAAGCGCTTGCCGGTTCGGTTGCAAACCTCCGCCATATGACTTAAGAACCGCCTGAGGTGTCATGGCGAATTAGGCGATCCATGTTCAAACGGTGGGCTTTGCTGGCGATCAAGATCGCCCTGACGGTGGGATTCGTGTGGTTTTTGCTGCGCAAAACCGACATTGGTGCCGCATGGCATGCCGGCAAGGGTATCGATCCGCTGATGTTCGGCGTGGCATTGGTCTTGATGCTGGTGCAGGTCTACATGTGCGCGTTGCGCTGGCAGATCGTCATCAAGGCCGTGGGATCGTGGCTGTCTCTGGCGAAAGTCACCGAAATATTCTGGATCGGCACCTTTTTCGGCCTGGTTCTGCCGGGAGCCGTCGGCGGTGACGCCATCCGCATGTGGAAAACCCGCCGCGCCGGGCTGTCGCTGGCCGCTTCGGTCAATTCGGTGATGCTGGAACGCGTCGCCACGGTATTCGGCCTGATCCTG
>DATGZW010000630.1:0-3693 GCA_035297005.1 Patescibacteria group bacterium | reverse complement strand
GAACCACGGCCGGCGGCGCGGCCGCCACTGGCGCCGCCTGAATCGGCTGGTCGTCGGCGACCGGCTCGTTTTGCAGCGGGGCCGGATCGGGATCGGACAGGCGATGATCGGCCATCGGCAGGCTGGCGATGGTGACGATCTGGCTGGGCTTCAAGGGATGCAGGCCGAGGTGACGCTCGGCCTGCTCACGCAGGCGCTGGGGCTCGTTGAGATAGCTCCATTCCGCCTTGAGCACGTGAATCTGTTCCTGCGAATCGATGATGTCCTTGCGCAGGCTGGTCAGGCGCTGTTCTTGCGCCTGGACTTCGTATTTCAGCAGGAACAGGCCGGTGCCGGCGATGATCGCCAGCATGGCCCATAGCAGGGTGGCGCCGCGCATCATGCCCGGTCCTCCCCGTCGCCCCAGGCTTCGGCGTCGGTGCGTTCGGCGATGCGCAGGCGGGCCGAGCGCGAGCGCGGGTTGACCGCCAGTTCGTCGTCGGCAGGCTGGATGGCCTTCTTCGACAGCAACTGGAAGCTGGGGGCGCGCACGTCGGTTGGGGCCGGCATGAAGCGGTTGGGTTGGGCGGCAGCGCCGCTGCGGCGCTTGAGGAAGTCCTTGACCGCGCGGTCTTCCAGCGAGTGGAACGCCACCACGGCCAGACGCCCGCCGGGAGCCAGCAGCCGTTCCGCCGCCGCCAGACCGCGAGAGACCTCGCCCAGCTCGTCGTTGACGGCGATGCGCAGACCCTGGAAGGTGCGGGTGGCGGCGTCGATGCCGTCCTTCGAGCGCGGCACCACGCGGCGCAGCATCTCGGCCAGCTGGTTGGTGGTGGTGAACGGGTTGAGCTTGCGGTCCATGACGATGGCGCGGGCGACACGGCGCGAATGACGCTCTTCGCCATAGCGCCACAGGATGTCGGCCAGCTCGGCTTCCGGCAGGGTGTTGACCAGATCGGCGGCGGTGGGGCCGGACTTTTCCATCCGCATGTCCAGCGGGCCGCTTTTCTGGAACGAAAAGCCGCGCTCGGCCTGGTCGATCTGCATCGACGAGACGCCCAAATCCAGCGCCACGCCATCGACGCTGTGCACGCCTTCGGCGGCCAGCAGCGAGTCCATGTCGCCGAAGCGGCCATCCAGCACGGTCAGGCGGCCGTCATAGTCCTGGGCCATGATGGCGCCACGGGCGACGGCGGTGGGGTCGCGGTCGATGCCGAACACCCGGCAAGGGGCGGCGTCGAGCAAGGCGCGCGCATAGCCGCCGGCGCCGAACGTGCCATCGACGTATACCGCGCCCTCGCGCGGGGCCAGGGCCGCGACGACTTCGCGCAGCAGCACCGAGATATGCAGGGGCGTGGTCATTTGACCTCCGGACGGCGGAGGATCAGTTGCGGGCGGTTGGCCATGGCGCGGGCGCGGGCCTCGGCGGTGTGGGCCTTCAGCGCCTCGGGCTCCCAAATCTGGAAGGTGCGGCCCTTGCCGACAAAGGCCGCCTGTTCGGTAATGGCGGCATGCGTCATCACGTCTTCGGGCAGTACGACGCGGCCTTCGGGATCCCAGGACAGTTGGTGCGACGACGAAAAAATCAAGGTGTTGAGGTCGTCCTGTTCGGTCGAGAACAAATCGAAGCTGGCCGAGGTGGCGGCGGCGAGTTCTTCAAGGAAGTCGGTGCCGCAACCCTCGACGGCGGCTGAGGTGAAGGATGGGTAGACGACGATGCCTTGGAACGACTGGTGCGACAGGGCAGCACGGAACGACGCAGGCACGGAGACCCGTCCCTTCTTGTCGACCTTGTTGGTGTAAGTGGAAACGAACAGCGCCATGGCTTGCCCGTCCTACCCCCTGCTGCGCCCTTGTCCTCGCTCCATAGCTGGTCAGCCACATGGAGGGATATGGGTAACTATGGGATAACATGGGCAACCATGGGCGTCAATGGAATCTCATAGTAAAACAATGGGAAGGAAGACCTTGTTACAGTGTCCGCGAGGTTTTAGTTAAAACACCTCTTAAATGCAAATAAGCGTGCATTTGCATGGTTTTGCGCGAAAAAGCGAAACCGTTGGGTGAGGAGGAGTCGTCATGCGTTCCGAGCCCCCCCTGGACCGAGGTCCTGGGGGCCGTATGGGAGGGCATGGGTGGGCCTACAGGGGGGGGTGAAAAGATTTGCGTCAGATGGCCTATAAGCCGGGTTCTGTCCCCGCCCGAAGGCGTTGGATGACCATTCATCTGGGACGTCCGTTACCGGACGCCTCGCGCGACCGACCCGGACAACAGCGCGGAAATGCGCCTGATTGGCAGGATTAGTGCCAATCTGCCGTCCCTACTTGGTCTTGCTCCCGGTGGGGTTTACCGTGCCGCTCCTGTTACCAGTCGCGCGGTGCGCTCTTACCGCACCCTTTCACCCTTACCGGCCGGCGGATTGCTCCGTGGGCAGGCGGTTTGCTTTCTGTGGCACTTTCCCTAGGGTCGCCCCCGCCGGACGTTATCCGGCACCGTATTTCCGTGGAGCCCGGACTTTCCTCCCTCCGAGTCACCTCGGAGCGCGGTCATCCAGCCATCTGACGCGGGCCGAACCTAGGCAATCCGGAGCCCGGATGCAAGGCTGCGATTGAGAAAACGTAACGACAGTTAATTCAAGTTATTATAGGTTAGTATTACTTCAGATGGATTGCTGTGATGGGCGTCACAGCCCGGCGAATTCAGCGGTGATCTGGTCTGCCGTCAGGTCGGGTTGGCGGCAATGCTGGCGGATTCAAGCAAAGATCAAATCTCTTCGCCAACGGAACCCAGCAGCGCCGCCAGTAAAACCGCCGTTTCAGCGTCTTCGACGCCGTCGTGGCGGCGGGGGCGGTAGTGTCGCTGGAATGCCATGACTGCCGCCCGTGTGGCGGCATCGGTGCCGGTGTCATAGCCCCAACGGGCCAGCAGGACGCGCAACGGCGGCAGCGGCAGCGGTTGCGGGGTCTGCGGTCGCGGCCACAGCCCAATGCCCTGAGCGGCCAGCCCAGCCCAGTCGAACAGCTCGCCGGGGTCTTCCTTGCGCAAGGGGGCAACATCGGCATGGGCGACGACGTTGCGGGCGGGGATCGGATGGCGCGACAGGATGCCCCGCGCCAGTTCGGCCAGCGCCGCCATCTGCGCCGCCGGGAACGGCCGATAGCCGAACTCGTGGCCGGGATTGACCAACTCGATGCCGACCGAGCGGGCGTTGATGTTGGCATGCCCGCGCCACGACGACACCCCGGCATGCCAGGCGCGGCGGTGTTCCTCGACCAGGGCGAAGACACGGCCATCCTCCTCGATCAGATAATGCGCCGACACCTGCGCCGCTGGATCGCGCAACCGCTGCAACGCCGCCGCCCCGCTGGGCATGCCGGTGTAATGCAGCACCAGCATGTCGATGGGGGTGTCGGTGGGGCGGTCGTCGCAATTAGGCGAGGGGGTGAGGATCATGGGGCGACCGGCTCATCTCAGTGTCATGCCCGCGCTTGTCGCGGGTATCCACGCCGTGAGGGCGGCACGGTAGGCTTTAAATGCCGTGCCGCCTGTGCTGCGTGGATGGCCGGAACAAGTCCGGCGATGACGATTAATGGTTATTCCAGAATCTTGGCGGTTTCATCAACTGCCCGTCAACGCTTCCTTCTTCATTTCCAGGTCCAGCCAGCGTTCCTCGGCGGTGGCCAACTCGCCGCGCGCCTGCTCCAGGCGGTCGTT
>DATGZW010000629.1:0-6478 GCA_035297005.1 Patescibacteria group bacterium | reverse complement strand
GGACTCCACCGGCTTCGGTGATTACACCGAGAGTGGTCAAGTCATCCCGGTGTCGTTCCGCGGACGCAAGGGCGGCTATTCGCACTGCATGTACCTCAACGATGAAGGACCTATCGCCGGCGGCCGCGAACTTTGGGGCTTCCCGAAAAAGCTCGCCGCTCCGACCTTGCATGTGGAAGTCGACTCGCTGGTCGGCACCCTCGACTACGGTCCTGTCCGGGTTGCCACGGGGTCGATGGGCTATAAACACAAATCGGCGGATTTGAACGCGGTCGCCACCTCGCTCGCCGCACCAAGCTTTTTGTTGAAGATCATCCCTCATGTCGATGGAACGCCGCGTATCTGCGAACTCGTCGAGTATTACCTTGAGGACATCACGGTGAAAGGGGCATGGATCGCTCCGGCCGCGCTTGCTCTCCACCCGCACGCCTTGGCGCCGGTGGCCGAACTGCCGGTGCTTGAGGTGGTGTCCGGGTTGCACGTCATCGCCGACCTGACTCTTGGGCTCGGTAAGGTGGTCTTCGATTACCTGAAATAACCAGGCATAGAGCCGCCCGCTCACCCTCCGCCTGACCGAAAAGGGCGGGAAACAATCTGCCCCGGACCAGCGTGGTGCCGGCGACTAGGAAGGACACGCCTGTCAGCAGCGCCGCCAGCCCAAAGCCGACCACATACCCCAGGATCCCCTGCGTGATCTCGCCCGGGCCAAGGGGCTCGTCGCCCGGGGCGATGTCGGCGTCCGGCCCGTCGGAATGGCTCATGTCTCGACTCCCATCAGATAGACGACGGAAAACAGCGCCACCCAGATGATGTCGAGGGTGTGCCAAAACAGGCTGAAGCACAGCATGCGCCGCAGGATGTCGGCCCGGTATCCCTTGGCGACAACCTGCGCCATCATCGTCAGCAGCCACAGCAAGCCGATGCTCACATGCAGGCCGTGGCACCCGACCAGGATGAAGAAGGCGGACAGGAAGGCGCTGCGGGTCGGCCCCGCGCCCTGCGCGACCATGTTGGTGAACTCCCGGCCTTCCACGGCTAGAAAGGCGGCACCCAGGATGAAGGTGGCCATCATCGCGCCATGGAACAACGCCGCTCGTCGCGCGCGGGCGCCGATGGCGGCGAGGCCGCAGGTGAAGCTGGACAGAAGGAGGCAGGCCGTTTCGATCTCCACATTGCGCAGGTTGAAGAGCTGCCGCCCGCTCGGCCCGCCCGCCGTCGCCTCGACCAGCACCGCATAGGTGGCGAAAAAGGCGGCGAACATGACGATGTCGCTGAGCAGGAAGATCCAGAAGCCATAGCCGACGATGATGCGCTTGGAGGCCGTGTCGGTCTGACTCATGGGGCAGCCGGCTGTCGGTGGGCTCGGTCGATATTGCGGCTGGCGGGATCGACCTTGGGGTCGATGGCGGAGATTTCACCGGCGAAGACTTGACCGGGATAGGTATCCACCTCGGCCGAGATTCCCTGCCCGGTGGCGACATGGGAGAACTCCTGCTGGGGCAAAGTGAAATCGGCATAGATGGGGGCAAGGGCCTGCAAGCCGACCACTGCGGTTCCCGAATTGAGGTACTGGCCGAAATCGACGGCGCGAATACCCAGTCGCCCGGCAAAGGGCGCCTTCAGAACTTTCTTGTCGAGGATGGCCTGCTGCTGGGCGACTTGCGCTCTGGCATTCTTCAGGTTGGCGTCGTCGGCATCGAGCGTCGCCTGACTGACCGCATGCACTTGCAACTGTTTCTCGTCGCGCCGATAGGTGATGGCGGCCAGGTCCGCCGTCGCATCCAGCGAATGAAGCCGGGCGAGGTCGTCATCGGCTCTGAGCCGGGCCAGCGGTTCTCCGGCGTTGACATCCTGACCGGAGTCGAAGGTCATCGAGTCAACGATGCCCGCGACTTCGAAAGACAGGTCGGTCCCCTGGACCGCCGTCAGACTGCCGAGCGCGTCGAGATGCAGTTGCCACTCCTGCGTTTCGGCGACGATGGTCGAAATCGTCTGCGGCTGCGACGCTGCCGATGCCAGATACCGCTGGATCATCCGGGCGCGGAAGGCCTCAAAGCCGAATATTCCGCCAAGGATCAGCCCGATCAAGACCAGCATGACAATCATGGGTCTTGCCAATGCTCGTTTGCGGGGAGGGCTTTCGGTCATCGGCTAACCCTTCACGTCGGCGCGGTTCCACCAACCGCCGCCGAGTGCCTGGAACAGAGCGGCGGTGTCGGCGAAACGCGTCGCCTGGGCTTGGACGAGGGCTATATGAGCCTGTTCGTAGGTGCGCTCGGCATTGAGCAGGATCAGGTAGTTGACCGCCCCCAGGGCATATTGCTGGCGGGCCAGACGCAGGCTCCCCGCCGCCGCGCGTTCGGCGGTCAATTCGGCGCGCAGCGCCAGCGCATCGACTTCAAGGGCGTGCAGCGCATCGGCGACGTTGCGGAACGCCGTCAGCACCGCGCTGCGATACTGCGCCCAGGCTTGATCGAGCGCGGCCGCCGCGGCCTTGCGTTGATGTTCGAGCCGGCCACCCTCGAACAACGGCTGGGTCAGGCCGGCGGCCAGGCTCCACACGCCGGTTCCGGGAGAGAACAGGTTGCCGGCCCCCAGGGCGGTGCTGCCCCAGCTCGCCGTCAGGTCGAACTGAGGAAACTGCGCGGCGATGGCCACGCCGAGCTGTGCGTTGGCGTTGTGCAGAGCCGCCTCGGCGGCGCGGATATCGGGCCGCTGGCGGACCAGCCGGGACGGCAGGCTGACCGGCAATTCGATGGGCAAGGTCAGGGAGGCGAGGTCGAACGACTGGTCCACCTCCTGGCTTGGCAGGCGGCCAGCCAGCGCGTTGATTTGGGTGCGCAATTGCGCCTCCTGCTTCTCCAGTCCGGGCAGTGTGGCGCGCGTCTGTGCCAGCTCGGAGCTTTGGGTCAGCACGTCGGCTTGGGTCGCCGCTCCCAGTTCAAATTGGCGGCTCACGACATCGAGTTGCCGAACTTCGTCGGCGATGATGTCGTTTGTCGCGGTGATCTGACCACGCAACGACGCTTCCTGAACCTCGGGCGTCACCAGATTGGCGGTGAGCGTGAGATAGGTGGCCTCCAACTGGAACCGCTGGTACTCGGCGCTGGCCTCGGCGGCTTCGATCGCGCGCCGCGTTCCACCGAAGACATCGGGCGTATAGCCGACATTGACCGAGGCATTCGCCACGGTCAGGATCGGCGCGAATCTCGCCTGGCCGAACTCCGCCCCGGACAGTTTTTCGCGTGTCACCTCACCCTGGGCAATGACCGAGGGATAAAGGGCGCCGTCCTGCGCCAACACGCTTTCCTGAGCCTGCCGCAAGGCCGCTTGGGCGGCCTGCAAGTCCGGATTGGCGGCCAGGGCATCGCGCACCAAGGCGTCCAGGGCCGGAGACCGGAAGAGTGTCCACCATTGTCCGGGAATATCCTCGCCACTGCGCAAATGCTGCGCCTCGCCGCCCAAGGTGGCGGAGGCGGCGGTCGTTTCAAGCGGAGGCCCGGGAGCGTAGCCGACGACGGTGGGCGACTCCGACTCTCGAAAATCCGGGCCGACGGCGCATCCCGCCAGCAGCGATAGAACGCCGACGACACTGCATGCGGCGACATGTCCCACGACCGACCTGATCCTTCCGGCACCGCGTCAGCCATCCATGGCCAAGCGCTGCCACGCGACTGGGTTGAGATCGATTAGCCGGAGATATGGGGGGCGCACCCGGTCCACATCATTGTCCGGATGAAGGGATGTTTCGCGCAAATGGGACAGCGTTGGCCATCTAATAGAGAGGCTCTATTTGCAGACCGTATGGATTGCGTTTTCTGGTGCAAGCCGGCCGGCGATTGCACAAAGCCGCTACGCGGCATGAAAGGTCGGGAGTGGATGGTAAGGTGTTGTGACAACAGCCGTCCGGGTTTGGCTCTAAAAAGAGCCTCTCTCTGCCAAAACACGGAAATGACAAAATGGCTCCCGGGGAACGGGAACTCGACAGCATGGTTCCAGATGGTTTCCCTCACCCGGATGGGTTGCTCTTTGACCCTCGTCCCATGCCGCGCCACCTGGCGGATCCAACCGATTGATCTTCAGGGGATCCGCCAGGCTTCTATCGTTCAACCTGCCTTCCACTGCGGCAGCGGCAGTATTTGGGCGGTCTGCTGGTCATAGTGATCCGTAACACGCAGGCCGTGTTCCTTCTGGAAGCTGGCAAGCGCGGTCTCTGTCTTCGGGCCCCAGATTCCATCGACGGTAATAATAGCAGTTGCTTCCCGCCTGCGCATTGAGACACGCGCTTTGCGCGGGTCGGTCTCGCTTCTTGGCGCGCGTCTTGACGATCTAAGGTTGGTCCGTTACCACGAAACACCCAATACTGGTGGTGGCCGGACGCGGCAGGATGGTCAAAGTGTGGAGCGCCGCCTGCTCGACCGGTGCCGAACCCTATACGCTGGTTATGCTGCTGGCCGACTTTGCCTGAACCCAAGTCGGCGTCGACTGATCTATGCACAGATCAGTCGCCGTGGCGAGGGAGGCCATCTATCCCGAAGATATGGTCCAGCCGGTCCCTGTGGATCTGCGCCGGCGCTACCTTCTGCGCTCCCGCGACCCGGCCTGCCGACAGGTGCGGATCGTCCCAGACATCCGTCGTAAGGTGCGCTTCGGGCGCCTCAACCTGATGGATGAGAGCTATTCGATCGATTCCGATCACGACATTATTTTTTGCCGCAACGTGCTGATTTATTTCGACAGGCCATTGCAGAAAGTCGTCCTCGGGCGCCTGTGCGACCGTCTCGCCATCGGCGGCACGCTGTTCATCGGCCATTCTGAGGCCGTCACCGGATTCAAGTTGCCATTGCGCCAGTTGGCACCGACAGTATTTATTAGAGTGTGATAGATACGTTTTTCCATTAATTGATAATGTATCTTAATATGATGTGTGTTGACGAATCGTGCGGAGGTTATGGTTACATTTTTTGGTTTTTCTAAATGATTTGAACGCGTTGAAATGAAGGTAATTTGTCTAATATATCGGTGTGAGTGTTTGGTGCCATTTTTACTGTATGGGTGGCTTATCCCTGAGCATCCGGAACCCTAATGAGTAGGGGGTATGGACGCCGGGCGGGGGCGTGAACATATGGGGAATATCTCAGCATGAGGGGTGTTGTCCATGCCCCACTTTTCACAGGCCAGTCCATGCTTCGGCCCCGTGAAGATGACCGCCGCTAGGCTCGCCTGTTCTGCTTCCGTCAGCCATTCGGGGCGACGGCCCTTTGGGCGGTCGAACAGCCCGGCCACGCCCTCGGCGTTGTAGCGCGTCACCGCGTCGCGCAGCGCTTGGCGCTCCATCCCGGCCAGATGGGCTGCCTCCGCCCGGCTCAAGCCGTCCAACGCGTTGGCGATGGCGTAACCCCGCGCCGCCGCCCGCCCGTTGCCGCGATGCCGAGCCCAGGCGCGTAGCTCCGGCGCCGTCATCACTGCCGATATCTTGAGTTGACCCGACATGGTTCTCCCTGCATCTGGTGGAACCCCAGTGATTCCTGGTGGAACCCCAGTGATTCACAGGAATTGTCAGAGGGCAAGCCCGGAGGAGTCAGGTCGAGCGTTCGCCGGTATAACTCGGTCAGCAGATGCGCCGCTTGGTCGTAGGTGGGATTGTCGGCGCGCGAATAGCAGCGGCCCCGGCTGTAGCCGTTGTCGGGGTCGCGCAGATAGGTGGTGGAGGGGGGCGACGGAATGATTGCTCCGGTTTGCCCGTCCACCTCGCCCAAGGCCTGGGCCGCCAGGGTCTCTGGCCGCAAGGCCGCAACTTAGCCATTGGTCTTGACCTCCAAGCTCAGCGGCGGCGGGCTCTTCAAGGTCTGGAAGATCACGCAGTAGCGCTCGGTCAGCTTGACCAGACTGGCGACCTGCTCGGCCGAGGCGTCGGTGTCGATATCGAACTTCAGACGGATCGCTGAAAAGCCCACCGCCGCGTCCTTGGCCACGCCCAGGGTGCCGCGAAAGTCCAGATCGCCCTCGGCCGAGACGATGCCGTGTTTGATTTCGATGCCCAAGGCGGTGGCGACCGCCTTCAAGGTGACTCCGGCACAGGCAACCAGCGCGTCCAGCAGCATGTTGCCGGAACAGGCCTGGCTGCCGTCGCCGCCGGTGGCCGGATGCAGGCCGGCTTCGACCAGCGCCTTGCCGGTCTCGACCCGGCAGACGATGGAGGCATCGTCGAGTTCGCCCTTGGATGTCAGGGTGATGACGGCGGTTTCCGCATTCTGGCGGTATTGGTCCTTCAGCGGTGCTTGCAGGGCGCGCAGGTCGTCGGCATTCATGGGGAGGCTCCTTTATTCGGTCTCTTGAGATTTGGGGTGTTTCAATCCAAATCTCGTCATGGCCGTGCTTGTCACGGCCATCCACGCGGTTCGACGAGGCGACGTCCAGCGGGTCGCCCGACTCGGTTGGACGTGCACCCCGGCGTGGATCACCGGGACAAGCCCGG
>DATGZW010000628.1:0-5260 GCA_035297005.1 Patescibacteria group bacterium | reverse complement strand
GGCGGTGTCATCGTCGGTCTGTTCCTGCTTGGTTGGGCCAATCTGGTACTGACCGCGCAAGCTCTGTCGCTGGTCTCGGCGCTTGGCGTGACGGCGGCCTATCTGCCGCTGTCACTGTTCATCGGCGTGCTGACCACCATCGGCCTGCGCGCGCTGGCCCCGCAGGCCGACGAAGCCGAAGCCCAATTCGGCGAGGCCCTGCCGCCCCGCTTTTCCAAGCAGCTGCTGTGGCTCCTCGCCGTCACCGCTGGTCTGGCCGCGCTGGCGACCCTGGTCATCGGCGCCACCCACATCCCCAGCAATCCCGACAGCATCGTCTATCGCTTCCCACGGGTGTACTGGTACTTCGCCCACGGATCATTCAGCCACTTTTCCAACGTGGTCGATCCGCGCGCCGTCTATTATCCGACCAACGGCGTCGCCGCCTATCTGCCGTTGCTGCATTACCAGTTCGGCCCGATGCTGTTCACCGCTCCGTCGGTTCTGTGCTGGGTGATGATCGGGCTGACCACCTATCTGTTCGCCCGCGATCTTGGCGGCTCGAAAATCGCCTCGGCGGCGACCGCCTGGGTGATCGTGCTGACGCCGAACATCCTGATCCAGGCGCTATCGACCAACGACGAGATCATCGCCGCGTCGGCCATGCTGGCGGGGCTTTATTTCCTGCATCGCTGGTTCAAGGCGCGCCAGCAATTCGACTTCCTGATCGGTTTTAGCGGCGTGTTCCTCAGCGGCGGCACCAAGCTGCACCTGACGTTTTATTGGCCTCTATTTGTGATCATTGCCGTGACTCTGGCGTTGCATCATCGCGCCCTGCGTCGCGAACTGTCCCGCTGGATCAACTGGCGCGGTTTGGCAATCCTGGCCGTGACCGTGGCGCTGTTTATCGCCATGTTCTGCAGTTTCATGATTTACAATTACGAGTCCACCGGCCACGTCATGGAGTGGAACTTTGCCGGCCAGGTGCTGAACGCTCCGTTCAATCCCAAGGTGGCTCTGCAGACCATCCTCGTCTATGCCTCGCAAATCGTCTTGGCGCCCGTCCCCGACCTTTATCTGATCCTTGACGGCGGCTCGCGCGCCCCCGCCTATGCCGCCTATAACGAACTTCTGGCCCCCCTGTTCGGCTGGGTCAACAATGGCGCCGAATACACCTCGGTAGGCTATCGCTTCACCGGCATCACTGCGGTGGCGGCGATCTTCCGCAATGAGCAGACGGTCCTGATCGGCTTGACCTGGTTGGTCGCCCTGATCGCCGGACTGCGGCTGTTCCGGCGGCCCGCTTCGTCCCCGCTGTGGAGCCGGTTTCATTGGCTCGGCCTGCCGGTGTGGTTCCTGACCTGGGCGGCCTCGACTAAATATATCGAAGGCATCCCCGTCTATATCTCCTACGCGCTGATCGTCGCCGGGCCGACGTTGGTTTACGCCTTTGCGCCGATCGCCAATCGCCGGCTATCGGCCTTGCGTTGGGCCGCCCTGGCGGTGGTCGCCGCCACCCATTGCGTGTTCGCCGCCAACATCCTGGCGTCGAATTCGTCGCGGGCGCTGTACTTCCTGCACCACGCGCCAAAACTACCCATCTCGCGGGCCTTTTCAGCCGATCCGAACATCGACTTCGAGCTTGCTCTCGCCAAGAACGGCGTGACCGACCACACCATCGCCTGGGCGCAGCCGCATTGGATCTTCATGATGAAGAATCCGCAAAGCCGGCACCGACTGACCGCCTACCCCGCCGAAATCAAGGGGCCGAGCGACGGCAACTTCAACACCTTCATGTTGCAATATAGCCGCGAGGTCGTCATGCCGGCCCCCGGCGACCTTAGCCTGCATCTGTACCCGCTGCGCCAGTACCCGACCTATGGCTTCGTCCCCCTGCGGATCACCGGCAAGGCCTCTCCCGGGCTGACGCTGGTCGGCAGCATCAACTTCGCCCTGGGGCCCGAGTGGCTGTTCGCCGCCGGCAACGACATCGAGAAACGCCGCCCCGAGCACAGCGGCTACATCGCCATCAGCTTCCAGGAAGTGTCCACCTTCGGCCGCGACCTCAAGCCAGTGCTGGAAGTGTCGCCCTACCTCTATGGCCTGGGGGAAAAGGATCGGTTGATGTTCCGCTATGCGCTGAAAATCGACGGGACAGTGGTCGATCATAGCGATTGGGACACCTCGCCGGGTGTTCACCTCAACACCACCGGCCTGACCGCGACCAACGGCGTGCTGCATTTTGAAGTGCGCAACGACAATGCCGGCGGCACGGTCGACGGCATCGACGTTCCATTGCGCAGCTTCCAACCGCTGACGCTGAACTGAACCGCCTAGGGGCCGCTACCTGCCGTGCGGGAAGGCTCCTAGGCAATTCCACGATGGGTGTGGTAAAAAATCGCCCCATCACGCCGACCGGGATCGCAATGATGACACACGCTTTTCACTCCTCCATCCTGCGCGAATACGACATCCGCGGCATCGTCGGCGACACCCTGTTCGCCGCCGACGCCGAAGCCATTGGCCAGACCTTCGGCACCCTGGTGGTGCGCAACGGCGGCAAGATGGTCTGCGTCGGCTATGACGGCCGTCTCAGCTCGCCGGACATGGAGGAGGCGCTGGTCAAGGGGCTGGTCTCGACTGGCCTGGAAGTGCGCCGCGTCGGGCGCGGGCCGACGCCGATGCTGTATTACGCGGCGCATACCCTGGGCGCCGATGGCGGGGTGATGGTCACCGGCTCGCACAATCCGCCCGACCATAACGGCTTCAAGATGGTGTTCGCCGGCAAGCCGTTCTTCGCCGACCAGATCAAGGAGCTGGGCCGCCTCGCCTCGGCTGGAGACGTCGTCTCCGCCCCCGGCGGCCATGCCGTTCCCGCGCCGTTGCAAGACGACTACGTCGCCCGCCTGCTGGCCGATTACGACGGCACCCGCCCGCTGACGGTGGTGTGGGACGCCGGCAACGGCGCCGCCGGCGAGGTCATGCTGGAACTGGCCCAGGTGCTGCCGGGCACGCATATCTGTCTGAACTCCGAGATCGACGGCACCTTCCCGGCGCACCACCCCGACCCCACCGAGCCGGAGAACCTGGAACAGTTGATCGAGGCGGTAATCCGCCATGGCGCCGATATCGGCATCGCCTTTGACGGCGATGGCGACCGCATCGGCGTGGTCGACGCCAAAGGCCGCATCCTGTGGGGCGACCAGATGATGATGTTGCTGGCCGAGGACGTGCTGCGCACCCATCCCGGCGCGCAGATTCTCGCCGACGTCAAAGCCAGCCAGAGCCTGTTCGACCGCATCGCCGAATTGGGCGGACGCCCGGTGATGTGCCGCACCGGGCATTCGCTGATCAAGACCCGCTTGGCCGAAACCGGCGCGCCCTTGGCCGGTGAGATGAGCGGCCACATCTTCTTCGCCGACCGTTATTACGGCTTCGACGACGCGTTGTACGCCGCCATCCGCTTCCTCGGCCTGCTGGCCCGCCAAGACGCCAGCCTGTCCGAGCGCTACGACAGCCTGCCCAAGCTGCACAACACCCCGGAACTGCGCATCGCCTGCCCCGACGAGCGCAAATTCGCCGTCGTCGCCGACATCAAAACCCGCCTTGCCCAAGCCGGAGCCACCGTGTCCGACATCGACGGCGTGCGCGTCAGCACCCCCGACGGCTGGTGGCTGCTGCGCGCCTCCAACACCCAAGCGGTGCTGGTGGCGCGGTGCGAATCGGGGACCGAAGAGGGATTGGCGCGGCTGCGCGGCATTCTCTGCGAGCAAGTTGCCGATTCCGGCCTGACCTTCTAAGCATTCTCACCTGGAGACTTCGACCATGACCGCTGCTCCCTCGCCCTTCGTCATTAGCGGCAAGCGCATTTGGGTCACCGGCCATCGCGGCATGGTCGGCTCGGCAATCTGCCGCCGCTTGGCCCGTGAGTCCTGCGAAGTGCTGACCGCCGGCCGCGACGTGGTCGATCTGCGCCGCCAAGACGCCGTCGAAAAATGGATGGACCAAACCCGCCCCGACGCCGTGATCGTGGCCGCCGCCAAGGTCGGCGGCATCCACGCCAACAGCACGCTGCCGGCCGAGTTCCTCTACGACAATCTGGCGATCGAGACCAACCTGATCCACAGCGCCCACCGCATCGGCGTGAGCAAGCTGCTGTTCCTTGGCTCCAGCTGCATCTATCCCAAGCTGGCGCCGCAGCCGATCACCGAGGACGCCTTGCTGACCGGCCCGCTGGAGCCGACCAACGAGTGGTACGCCATCGCCAAAATCGCCGGCATCAAGCTGTGCCAAGCCTATCGGGCGCAGTATGGCGACGACTACATCTCGGGCATGCCAACCAATCTCTATGGTCAAAACGACAATTTCGATCCCCTGGGCAGCCATGTCCTGCCGGCGTTGATGCGCCGCCTGCACGAGGCCAAGGAACAGAAGCTGCCGGTGGTGACCCTGTGGGGGACCGGTACGCCGTTGCGCGAATTCCTGCATGTGGACGATCTGGCCGACGCCTCCATCCATCTGCTGGCCAATTATTCCGGGGCGCTGCCGATCAACATCGGCAGCAGCCGGGAAATCACCATTGCCGAACTGGCGGCGTTGGTCGGTCGCGTGGTTGGCTATCAGGGCCGCTTCGAACAGGATACCAGCAAACCCGACGGCACGCCGCGCAAGCTGATGGACAGCGCACGGCTGGCGGCCCTGGGCTGGACGCCGAAAATCAGCCTGGAAGAGGGCATCGCCCATACCTACCGCTGGTACCTCGACAACCTGAGCTCCATCCGCCGCTGAGGGTGAATACGGGTGTGTGCAGGCGCGGCATTCGCCGGTTAAAGCCGCATTTTCACCACCAAAAACGGCTGTTATTTCAAGAAATAGCCAGACTAGCCGCAAACCGCCCCACCGAAAGGCGGGCTTAAACATCATTCTTCTGGATATATCGCCGGAAAATGACGTGACACCCCGCCCAGGGCGGCCAAAATCGCATCTGTAGCCCCCTCTTGCCGCCACACGCGCGATGAGGGGCGATCTGGAATGCGTTCACGAGAGGGTCAACGGGTATGAAGCGAATTCTGGTCACCGGCGGCGCCGGCTTCCTCGGCTCGCATCTGTGCGAGCGTTTGGTGGCCGAGGGAAACGACGTGATTTGCGTCGACAACTTCTACACCGGCACCAAGGAAAATATCGTCGCACTGCACGGGCATCCGTATTTCGAGCTGATGCGCCACGACGTAACGTTTCCGCTCTATCTCGAGGTGGACGAGATCTACAATCTCGCCTGCCC
>DATGZW010000627.1:0-6383 GCA_035297005.1 Patescibacteria group bacterium | reverse complement strand
CACCTTGCAGCAGCGCATCTTCCGCGCCGGCACGGTCATGGATTGGGCGGCATTCCAGCGCGAGCGCGGCTCCGACGTGGTCGCCGTCATCACCACCACCATCAACCGCATCGGCCAGGACAGCATGGCCCTGGTGCAAATGGCGGCGTTGCTGCTAATGGTCCTGGTGCAAGCTGGCGTCGCCTTCGCTGTAGCGCCGCTGGCCGCCGCCGTCGCTCTGGGGGCCGGGCTGCTGCTGTTCCTGGTCCAGATGCCGCGCCTGCGCCGCTCGCGCCAGCATGGTCGCGCGCTGAACACCCGCACGCGGCGGCTTTACGCCATCGTCACCGAACACTTGGCCAGTATGAAGCTGACCAAGGCGCACAACGCCGAGGCCGCCGCGCTCGACGCCTTCGCCGCCGAACTGGAGCGCAGCCGGCTGACCAGCATGGAGCTTCAGCGCGAGCGCGTGCGGGCGCGGATCGGCTTCCGCATCGCCGCCGCCGTGGTGCTGGCCGGGTTGATCTGGCTGGCGGTCAGCGTCTTCGCCGTCGCCGGCTCGACGCTGCTGGTGCTGCTGGCGGTGTTTGCCCGCCTGCTGCCCTCGGTCGGCGAGATGGCCAACCTGACCCGCCAAGTCGCCGGCCTGCTGCCCGCCTGGGCCGAGGTCGAGACCATGCGCCACCGCTTCGAGGCCGCCGCCGGCCCCGCCGCTCCGCCCGGAGTGGTGGCGCCGCAGGGTTCGCCGTGCTTTACCGATGTCGCGTTTACGTGGCCGGGCCGCAATCTGCCAGCCCTTCAAGGCGTCAGCCTGACCATCGCCCGCAACCGCACCACCGCTTTGATTGGCCCATCGGGAGCCGGCAAATCGACGCTGGCGGATCTGGCCTTGGGGCTGCTGACGCCAAGTGCGGGAGCCATCACCATTGACGGCGTTCCTCTCGATGAGACGATGCGGGTGGCGTGGCGCGACCATGCCGCCTATGTGCCGCAAGAGGCTTTCCTGTTCCACGACAGCGTGCGCGCCAATCTGGCTTGGACCTGTCCCCATGCCGACGAGCCGGCCCTGTGGCAAGCCTTGGAGTCCGCCGCCGCCGCCGACATGGTGCGACGCCTGCCCGACGGACTGGACACCCAGCTTGGTGACCGCGGCGTGCAGCTTTCCGGCGGCGAACGCCAACGTTTGGCCCTGGCCCGCGCCTTGCTGCGCCAGCCCAGTTTCCTGGTGCTGGACGAGGCCACCAGCCATCTCGACCGGGGGCATGAGCGCCTGATTCAGGACGCTCTGGACCAGTTGCATGGCCGCCTGACCATCCTGGTCATCGCCCATCGGCTGGCCACCGTGCGCAACGCCGACCATATCGCCGTGCTGGATCACGGCCGCATCATCGAAACCGGACGCTGGGACGAGTTGGCAGCGCGCCCCGGCGGCTGGCTGGCGGGGTCGGTCGAAGTGGCGGAGCTGTGAGGAAACACCCGGCATACCCACGATATTGTAAGAGATAGTTTCTCCGGGGAAATTATCGCCACGCGTTTATAGCGATTATAATAGTACTAAGGATTGCGGTTTTATGCCCGTTGCGTTAAACGGGAAAAATGGATATCTGCCTGATCAACCCACCGTCGGCGTTCCTTTTGGACGAACGTGTTTTCCCCAGCCTGGGTCTGCTGCGGGTGGCTGCGTCACTGGAACAGCAAGGGCATGCGGTGCAGGTTCTCGACCTCACCGGAATCGAGAATTTCCTTAAAGTGCTGGAACAATTTCTCGCCGGATCCTCGGTGACGATGTTCGGTCTGTCGGCCACCACGCCGCAACTGCCGGCGGTGGCCCGCATCGCCGAAGTCATCCGCGCACAACGGCCCTTGGCCCGGCTGATCCTGGGCGGGCCGCATGTGACCTTGCTGTATTCGGCGCAGGACTGGGAGCAGCGGCACCACATCAATGACGGACGCGGCCAGCGCGCCCTGACGGCGTTGGCCAAACGCTTTGACGTGCTGGTGGCCGGCGACGGTGAACTCGCCGTGCATGCCGCCATTGCCACCGACGCGCCCTGGCTGGTCAATGGCGACGACCGCCACGGCCCCTATTTCATGACCGATGCCATCTATGAGGCGACGCCGCTGCCGGCCCGTCACCTGATCGACCTTGGCTCGTACCACTACAGCATCGAGGGCCGCCCGGCGACCAGCCTGATTGCCCAGCTCGGCTGCCCGTTTTCCTGCGGTTTCTGCGGTGGCCGCAACAGCAAGTCGCTGCGGGTGCCGCGCCACCGCAGCGCCGGCTCGCTCACCGGCGAGTTGGAAATGCTGCATCGCCGCTACGGCTATACCGGCTTCATGCTGTATGACGACGAACTCAACGTAAACCGCAAACGTTTCCTCACCTTGCTGGCGGAGATCCGCCGCTTGCAGGACCGCCTGGGGGTCGAGTTCAGCCTGCGCGGCTTCATCAAGGCCGAGCTGTTCGACGCCGAACAGGCCCAAGCCATGTATGCCGCCGGCTTCCGCTGGCTGCTCTGCGGTTTCGAGGCCTGCACCCCGCGCATCCTCACCAACATCAACAAGCGGGCCACCCTGGACGACAACGACCGCGCCGTCGCCATCGCCAAGGACGCCGGGCTGAAGATCAAGGCACTGATGTCCTGCGGCCATCCCGGCGACAGCGAGAACAGCATTCTGGCTATCCGCGACTGGCTGATAAGCCGCTGCGTCGATGATTTCGATTGCAGCATCATCACCCCCTATCCGGGCACGCCCTATTACGACGAGGCCAAACCGCATCCCGACCAGCCGGGCGTATGGACCTATACCACCCGCGCCACCGGCGACCGCCTGCACAGCCAAGATGTCGATTATTTCGCCGACGCCCAGTATTACAAAGGCGACCCCGACGGCGGTTATAAGTCTTTCGTCTTCACCGACCATCTGCGCGCCGAGGACATCGCCCGGCTGCGCGATCAGGTCGAACGCGAGGTGCGCGCCGCCCTGGGCATCCCCTTCAACGCCAGCCGCGCCGCACAGCGTTTCGAGCATTCGATGGGTCAAGGTCTGCCTGAATTCATCCTGCGCCGGCGATTCGCCGAAGCCGGAGAGACGGTTGGCCGCTGAGCTGTCCCCCGAGTTCCGGCTGGCGGCGGCCTGTGCGATGTGGCCGCCCTCGGCGCAGGCTGCCCAAACGGTGGCCGAAGCGGCCAGCCGCCCGCTCGACTGGGAGCGCTTCATTGCCATCGTCCGCCGTCACCGCATTGTCGGTCTGGCCCATCATGCGCTGAGCCATGCGACGGCACCCGTCCCACCGGGGATTTTGGCCGAATTGCGCCGCGACGCCATCCTTCAAGCCAAAGCCGGCCTGCGTCTGGCCGCCGAGACCATCGCCATCGAGCAAATGATGCAGGCCGGCGGGATCACGGCAGCCATCCTGAAAGGCGCACCGCTGGCCCGGCTGGCTTACGGCGATCTGGGCCTGCGCCATAGCCGTGACATTGATGTCCTGGTGGCCCCGCAAGCGCTGCCTGCCGCCATCGCCGTGCTGAAACAGGCCGGCTACCGCCCGCACGGCGAATCGGCGAGCCTGACGGATGCGCGGATGTCGTTGATCATGCGGCATTGCTATCACCTGGAATATCGTCACCCGGACGGCGGCGCCCTGATCGAGCTGCACTGGCGATTGACGGCGAATCCTCACCGGGTGACGCCGATCCCCCCCGCCACACGGTGGGCCGCCGTTTCGCTATCGGAAAGCATCGGCGTGCACAGCTTCAGCTTCACCGGGGCGGATCTGGACGCCTATCTGTTTTCGCATGGAGCTCAGCATTGCTGGTTCCGCCTCAAATGGCTGGCCGATATCGGGGCCTTGCTGGCCGGACGCAGCGATTCCGAGATCGAACGGATGGTCGCCGAGGTCACCGAGATGGGCTTGCTTCGTCCGCTGGCGCAGGGTCTGCTGTTGGCGGCGCGGCTGCTGAAGACGCCCCTGCCCGCCGGGCTGGAAACCCGCCTGTCGAAGGACCGCCGCAGCCGCTGGCTGGTGGCCCTGGCCGTCACCGCGATGACCGCTGGCGACGCCATCGGCGACCCGCATGATTTGCCGTTCGGCGAAACCCGGATCAACCTGTCGCAATATCTGCTGCAATCGGGCTGGCGCTATTGGCTGGCCACGGCGGCGGAAAACCTGACCTGCGTCGAGGATTGGCTAACCGTGCCGCTGCCCCGCGCGCTGATTTGGCTTTATCCGGTCCTACGCCTGCCGCTGTGGAGCGTCCGCCAAATCCGCCGCTACGGGCGCTTGATCCGTCGCGCCCGCCAATCCTAAACTGCCTTGCCTTAGCTGGGGCTGGCGTTTTTGGTCTGATTTTCCTCGATTATCGGCTGGTTCGTGGTTTGAACCGGGTTCGCCTGCTGCTGTTGATCTTGCGTCTTGGTGGATGTGTACGTCTTAGCCAGAATCTGCGCGACCTGCGAGGCGTTTGCCGGATTGGCCTGAGACAAATTGGTCGAGACACTGGCCTGATTGAGAGTCTGCGTAACGGTCGCCGTGGCGCCGGGATTCGACGCCGTCACCGCTTGACTGGTGACGGTGGCGTAGCTGTTGGCCATCACCTGAATAGCCGAGGCCGGGCTGGACGCATAGACGGTCGGATTAGTCACCACCGTAGTCGCCGTTATGGCCACCTGGGCACAGCCTGCGGGAGCGGCGGCTTGAGCCGCTGGCGTGACGATGATACGCGCCGCCGCGACGGCGACTTG
The DNA here is from genome assembly GCA_035297005.1 of Patescibacteria group bacterium. GTDB lineage: Bacteria > Pseudomonadota > Alphaproteobacteria > Rhodospirillales > Magnetospirillaceae > DATGZW01. The sequence goes on along the minus strand of DATGZW010000627.1, from coordinate 1,658 downwards.
CAGCGCCTGGCTGGCATCGCCGCTGGTCACCGCGGGGGTGTTGACCGCCTGCACGGCGGTCCCAGCCAACGCCACGGCGGCGGCCGGATTGGTCGCCAGAATGTTGCCGGCAGCCGTTACCGCGTTGGTCGCGGTCGAAGCGATCACGCTGGCGTTTCCGCCGGTGACGGCGGCGGCCAGGGTGCTGGTGGCAAGTGCGGCGGCGGCGGTCGGATCAACCTGTTCCGCCGTCGGCGAGATGAACAGGCGGGCGGCGGTGGTGATGACGTCCTGCGATTGCATCGGAGCGGTCTTTTGCACAGGAGCAGACGCTATGACATTGACGGCGGCGGCGGCCACCTGCATCGCCGCCTTCGGATTGGTCGCGAACATCTGTTCGGCCGCCTTGACGACTTGATCGGCCAGGGTGGCGGCCTGGGTCGCATTGCCGGCGCTCAAGGTGGCGATGGCTTGCTGCACGGCGGCGGCGTTGCCGGACAGGACAGCCGCGCGCAACGCGGGCGGCAGCGAAGCGGTCTCGTTCTGTGCCGTCTGGGCAAATCCGGGAGACACCGGAAGGCCGCAGCTCAGCGAAGCCAGGGCCACAACAGTCAAGATGCGCGCGACATATTTCATAGACGACGTCCCTTTCGCCTCGCCAAGCGACCCGGCCCGGATCCTGGAGGAGACGCTTATCCAGCAGAGTGACTATGGTCATCTCACAGTCGAGGGTTTCTGGTCAAGGTTGTGTTTAACAAGAGTGGCGGTTGAACCTGCCGGGCGAAACCGATTAAACTGCGCCCGCGCGGTTTCGTGCTTAATAATTCCTGGGAGACGATCCGGTGACGATGACGGCAAACAACTTCACTTTCCGCTGTCTTCTTGCCGTGGTTGTGCTGTCTCCGCTGCCCTTGGGCAGCAACCGTCCCGCCAGTTGGAGCCTGCTGGCCCTGGCGGTGGCCGCCGTTCTGGTCGGCTGGGCGGTGGCGGTCGGCCTGGGCTGGGCCAGGGCGCCGGTGCCGATGCGGCGGCTATGGCCCGTTGCCGTTCCCTTCGCCCTGGCTGTCGCCTGGGCCTGGATGCAGTCGCTGACGGTGGTTCCCGTCGATTGGCATCACCCCTTATGGCGCGAAGTGGCGCAAGGCCTGTCGGGCGCTCTCCTAGCCGGCGCCATCACTTTGGATGTGGAACTGACACGCACCGCCATCATGCGGCTGCTCAGCTATGCCGGCATCTTCTGGCTGGCGGTCCAACTGGGCCGCGAGCGCAGCCGTGCCCGCGAAGGCTTGATCGTCGTCGCCGTGGCCGGGATCCTTTACGCCTGCTATGGGCTGGCGGTGCAACTGGACGGCGCGGAAACCATCCTGTGGTGGGACAAATGGGCCTATCGCGGCGATCTGACGGCGACGTTCGTCAACCGCAATTCCTATGGCACCTATGCCGGAGTCGGGCTGCTGTGCTGCCTGGGGCTGTTCGTCAACGGGCTGCGCCACCTGTGGGGTTCCAAGCTGGCCTTGCGCGATCATGCTGAATCGGTGCTGGTCGGCTCGCTGCCCTTTCTGATTGGCGGCAGCGTGGTGGCCACGGCGCTGCTGCTGTCGCATTCGCGCGGCGCCTTCCTGTCCACCGGCGGTGCCATGCTGGGTTTGATGATGCTGCTGGCGGTCGGCCGCGTCGTC
>DATGZW010000626.1:0-12647 GCA_035297005.1 Patescibacteria group bacterium | reverse complement strand
CAGTTTGCGAATCATCTCGTCGCCCTGCGCCCCGGTCGGCGTCAGGTCGCGGAACTCGTCATACAGACCGATCGCCGAGACTGGGCTCATGCTGTCGGCGGCGCCGTCCAGATAGAGCTTCGAGAAGGTGTCGCCCATCATCTTGGCCACCTCGCCGGCACCCTTGTTGTTGGGATAGTTGTTGGCCAGCGACCGTAACGAGCGCAGGGCGGCAGGATAGTCGCCCGACTGAACCTCCAATTCGCCCAAGCGCTTGAGCAGGCCGAACTCGAAATCCTCGTCGCGCCAGGCAAAACGCAGGCGGTCCAACTTGTCCACCGCTTCCCTGGCCGACAGACGCTTCATCTTCAACTGCAATTCGACATCGGCCAGACCGGCGCGGGCGCGGAACTCGCGGTTCTCGCCGTGTTCGGCCTTGTCATACATCATCAAGGCCTTGTCGAACTGGCCGGTCAACTCGCTATAAGCGCCGCGCAGATAGTCAATACGCCCCTGTTCCAGCGGCGACGACGACAGCTTGTCGAGAATTCCCAACGCTGACTGCGCCGTGCCGTCATCGGCGGCGGCGATGGCCGAGGCGGCGATGATGGCGGCCAGCGGCGCTTTCAATTGCTTGGGATAGTCCTTGATCAAGGGCAGCCCGGCAGCCAGCGCCTTGGAGTATTCGGCGGGGCTGTCGCTGGCTCCGGCATGGGCGGCGGCACGCCACATCAAGGCCTCGGGATCATCCTTGACCAGCGGGTTGTCGAGATCGGGCAAGGCCAGATCCCAGCGCTCCATCATTACGTTGCAGGCGCCGCGCAGGGCGCGGAAAGGCCCCGTGTCGGCCAAGGTCGGCTCCTCGCTGGCGGCGATGCGCAGGAAACCCAAGGCCTCGGGGGCGTAGCCATTGGCGAAGAACAGGCGGGCGGCGGCCAAATGTGCGGCGCTTTTGCGGGCTGGCGGCACATCGACCAGATTGGCCTCCATGGCCCGGCGCTCGTCCTGGAAATTGTCGGGACCGCCGCGCGCCCAAGCCGGGATATCGAAATAGCCGGTGGCGGGAGCTGCGGCGGCACCATCCGCCGTGGTCGCCTTGGCGGCGGCGGAGGGCTCGTCCGACAGGCGCAGGCCGCCATTGACTAGCATGGTGATCGACACGCCGCTGCGCGAAGTCTTAACGTCCAGCCCTTCGGTATGCGGCACCAGGACGATGCCCTGCACGGTCTGCAACAGTTCGACGTCGGGGGTGTCGCGGCCAGGGAACACCCCAGCGCCCAGGGGAATCACCGGGATCACCAGTAGGCCGTCGCCGACCTCGGGATCCCTCACCGCCAGGGACGAGCCGGGCTCGGCCACGGTCAGCGCGATGCCGATGCCATTAGGCAGGGTGGCCGGTTGGATGATCGGAATAGGCGCCTTGGGCTCCGCCGGCTGACGCATCAGATCGACGACCCACAGCAGACCGTCGCGCCGCACGCTGGGGGCGTAATCCGGCTGCACGATCAAGCGCAGCACCGTGCCGTCCTTGCTGGGCAATTGTTCAATGAACGTCACCGCCTCGCCCCCCAGGCGGCGCAGCAGTTTGGTATCGACCTCTTGGTGGCGATCGAACACCAGCCACAGATAGCCGGCCCGCTCGAACACGGCGGCGGCGACCGGCTTGTCCCACGACACGCTGAGGCTGAATACTTTGGCGGCATCGGCTGGAGCCGTGACGGCGGCGGTGCTGTTGCCGGCGACGCGCGGCGGCGGCGGCGGAGTGGCCCCGGCGGTCGCCACCTGCGCCACCGGCGCCGCCGCGACCTTTGGCTGGTCGGTGGGCTTGGCCACCTCGACCGGTTTGACCACTTCGGTCATCTTGGGCGGTTCGGGCGCCACCGGCATATCTACGCGCCGCACCGGTTCCGGCGGCTTGGCGGCGGCCAGGGTTTCCGATGGCAGTTGCGGTTTTTCCTGCGCCACCAGCGGCTTGAGCGCGGGAGCGGCAACGTCCGTGCCGGGAGGCGGCGCCAACGGCGTCGGCGGCGCACCGGCGGGCGGTTGCGGCGCTTCGGCATCGGCTGCGCGGACGATATCGACCACCACCTTGGCATTGGCCGCGAAATGGCGTAGCCGCGCATTCGGCGGCACCCCCAGCACCAAGGTGGTGCTTTTGGCGCCGGTATCGGAAGAAATTACCGTGATGTCCGACGGCAGGCTGGATTGCAGCCCAAGCACGTCGATGCGCGCTGGTTTGGAAAAGGTCACGGTCGCTCGCCCGCCGTCTTTCTCGACCTTGTAATCGACCGCCTTGGACCAATCGAAGACCAAGCGGTTATAGCCGCCATGCTCGCCGGAACGCACTTCGACCGAGGACGCCTCGCTTGCTGCGGCAGCGACGACGGCATGCGGAGCGGCGGACGGTGCCGCCGGAGTCGGCAGCAGCGAGATGGGGGCGGCGGCATCGGCGGCGGGACTGGGAGTGGGAGCCGGAGTCGCAGGCGCTTCGGCGGGCGCGGCAACGGCGGTGCTGGGCGCTTCGGCGGCGTCGGACAAATCGATGACCACCGAGCCGTTGCTGTTGGTGAAGGCCTTAACCTGCGCCGCTCGCGCCAAGGGAAAGGTCGCCGTGCGGTGGTCGCCGCTGACCGACACGCTGCGCAGATAGCGCGACAGCGGACGCACCACAGCGCGGAAGTCGCCACTGACCGGATGGTCGAAGCGCAGCACCAGTTCGCCGTTGATGACATCCGCCGAATAGGTCACAGGGCCGTCCCAGTCGAACACCATGCGGCCATAGCCGTCATGCGCGGCGGCGCGCGGCGAGACGTTTTGAGCATGTGCTGGCGGGCTTGCCAGCATGACAAAACCCAGCAAGATGACAGCCAACCACCGGCGACGCAGCATCAGCCACCGCCGCCCGGCTGGCCGCCGGCCGTGGAGTGCGGCTTGCGGCCGGACCCTGCCATGGTCAGTCGTTGAACAGGGCGTCGATGGCGGCCTGATCGGCGGCCTTCTCGGGCAATTGCGGACCGTTGAGCAAATCGGCATCGGTAATCTCGGCGGTCGTCGTCACCGCCATGGCCTCTTGCGCCACGCGTTCCTTGAACTCCGGCCCGAAAGCCGCAACCAATGCCTCGACGCGTTCCTCGATATGCTTGAGCGCCGTCACCACCTTGGTGATGCGTTGCCCGGTGATATCTTGGAAATTACAGGCCTCGTAAACCTTGGTGGTCGCCTCGGTCAGACGCTTGCCATGCTCGGCCGACAATTCGCCGGTCAATTCCTCAAGCAGCTCCGCCGCATCAAGGATTTCGTTGGTCGCCCGCTCGGTGGCGCCGACGATGGCATCCAGTTCATCCGTCGCCGAAGCGATGTAGGTGTCCTGGATATCCTGCGGGCGCAAGGCCGCGATTTCGGCCTTGGCCTTATGGATGTACGACGCCAGGGACTCCACCTCTTGGTAGAGCTTGAGATCCCCGGCGGATAGGTCGCCTGACAGCGAGCCCAGCAGCGACCTTACAACGTCGCCCACATCGTCAACCTTGACCGTGTCGCCCCGCTCCTTCCGCAGAACGTCGAGATGCAATGCAAGATCGCGGTCAATGGTCGCCGGCATGGACATGCTCCTCAGAAATCACCGAGGACGCTGACCATCTTGGCCTTGAGGGTCTCGGCGTTGAACGGCTTGACGATGTAGTTGGACACGCCCGCTTCCTTGGCGGCGATCACGTTCTCCGACTTCGACTCGGCGGTGATCATGATGAACGGCGTGCTCTTGAGCTTGGCGTCGCTGCGCACTTCGCGGAGCAACTGGAGACCGGTCATCGGCTCCATGTTCCAATCGGAGATCACGAGGCCATAGCTGGCACCACGCATCGCCTGCAAGGCCATCGACCCATCGGTCGCCTCGTCAATGTTATTGAAGCCCAACTGCTTCAGCAGGTTGCGGATGATGCGCAACATGGTCTTGTAATCATCCACAATCAAAATATGCATGTTTTGATCGACAGCCATCAGTCACTCCTTCAAGGCTACCGCGTGGGGCAGCCTACGCCCACCATCTGCAACAACTGTTTGGCGGTTAGTTAATATACGGAAGTCCAGCCCAAGCAAGCGTTTTCCTCATGGCGACCCTCAGTTGGTCTGCCCCTCCGTCTTGGCGCCCCGGCGGGTCGCCATGGCATCGGTGATGGTCTTGGCCTTCATCGGGTCCATCGCCTCCATGATCGGTGCAATTTTCTGTTCCCTCATGCGCTGGAATACCCCAAGCAGAACCGGCATGTCCAGTTGCTCGAATATCTTCGCCGCATCCTTCGGCTTCATGCTTTCGTAAATTTTGACCAGGCTTTTCATTTTAACGTCATCCTGGTCATCAACCTGCTTCAGCATGGATTCGATGTTGGCTTGCAGCGCCTTCATCTCGCCGACCTTTTTGTCGATGCGCGCCTCGGCGGCTTTAACCAGATTTTCGCGCAGGTTCAACTCGCGCTCACGGGCATCCAGCGCCTCGCGCCGTTCGGCCAGCTTCTGCAGCACGTCGATTTCGTTCTGGGTGAAGGTCGGCGGCTCGCCCTCGCCCGGCGATCCAGCCGGCACCGCCGGCGGGGCTCCCCCCGACTGGTCGGCGGGAGCGGGAGTCGGCACCGGCGCCGCCGAAGCGCTTGTCGGCGGCGCGGTCGGTACCGCCGGAGCGGTGCTGGCGGCTGGCGGGGCATCGGCCGAGGGCGGCTTTTGGTTACGCCGGCGGCCACCCGGCGGCGGCGGCTGCTGAGCTTCGGATTCGTTGACCGACAGGCTGGACACATTCCCCGTGGTCACGTCCTTCCAAATATCGGTGACCCGCACCGACAGCATCAGCACGGCGACGAAGATGGTAACCGGCAGCAGACGGATATTCGGCATCGGACCGCGCGCCTTCTTGGGCGGTGCGGACGGTCTGGGACCGGCGGTGGGTTTTTTCTTGGCGGCCATGCTGGCGTCCTTCCCCCTTAGCGCACGGACTGGAGTGCGCGCAGGAGCTCACGTTCGGCTTCCGAACGCTCGTCCTCGAAATCGCTGTCGCCCCCGGCGGTCAAGCTGGCCAGTCCGGCCAGCCCCGACAGCGGCGACGATGCCGGGCGGGCCATCGACGGGCGCGGCGGCGCCGACGGAGCCGGACTGGACGACGCCGACGGGCTCGACTTGACCTCGCCGCGCGCCGTGCGCACCGAGCCTTCCAGGCGATTGGCCATGGCATCGGCCCGCTCGATCATGAAGGCCAAGTCGTCGCGCAGCGATTGGGCTTTCTCCACCCGCTCCTGCAAGGTCGAACCGGCTTCCTCGGCGGCGCGCCGCAATTTGGGAATCCCTGCCTCGGCGCGGGCAGTGGCGTCGTTGAAAGCGGCCACCAGCTTGGCCATGTCGTCGCGGTTCTTGCGCAACTGCATCAGCTTCTGGTTCAGCATCACCGCATAGGTGATGGTGGTGGCCAGCAGGATGGCGACGATGACGTCAAGAATGAGTTTGTAGTCCATCGTCAGACCTTTTCCTTCTTGATCTTCTCGTCCACCCGGATGGCGATGTGGTTGCCCTTGCGGCCCATTTTACCGCCGAACATCGGCACGTCGCCGCAGCGCAGCTCGATCACCGAATCGGGCATGGCATTGAGCATGATCTTCGAGCCGACACGCAGATTGAGAATGTCCTTCAACGGCATCACCTGCTCATCGAGTACAGCCTCCATCTCGACCTCGGTCATCCACAGCTCTTCGGCCAAGTGGGTTTCCCAGATCGAATCGCGACCGAACTTTTCACCCATGAACATCTGCAGCAGAAGTTCACGGACCGGTTCCAGGGTGGCGTAGGGCAGCAGCAGTTCCAACCGCCCGCCACGGTCTTCCATGTCGATACGCAGCTTGGCCACGATGGCGGCGTTGCTGGGGCGCGAGATGGTGGCGAAGCGCGGGTTGGTTTCCAGGCGGTCGAAGCGGAAGGTCACCGGCGACAATGGATCGAACGCCGCCGACAGATCGGCCAGGACCACATGGACCATGCGCTCGACCAGATTGCGTTCGATGGTCGTATAGGGACGGCCTTCGATACGCATCGCCGCGGTGCCGCGACGCCCGCCCAGCAACACGTCGACGATCGAATAGATCAGCGAGCTGTCGACCGTCAGCAGGCCGTAATTGTCCCATTCCTCGGCCTTGAACACCGCCAGCATGGCTGGCAGCGGGATCGAGTTCAGGTAGTCGCCGAAACGCAGGGACAGAATGTTGTCGAGCGACACCTCGACGTTGTCCGAGGTGAAGTTACGCATGCTGGTCGACATCATGCGGACCAAGCGGTCGAACACCACCTCAAGCATCGGCAGGCGTTCGTAGGACACCAGCGCCGAGTTGAGGATCGCCTGAATGCCAGACCGTTCGCCGTCGCCGTCATGGGCGTCGTCGAAGCCGAGCAGCGAGTCGATTTCGTCCTGGTTCAGAACGCGGGTGGACGCCCCGCCCGACATGCCGCCGCCATCATCGCCGCCGCCGCTGTCGTCGCCGTCGGAGGCGCCCAGCATAGCCTCCCATTCAGCGGCCATGGCGTCGTCGGTCGGCTCCCCCCCGGCTGCGGGGCTGGCGGCGGGCGCGTCATCGTCATCGCCGCCAGCCATGGCGGCCCATTCGGCCATGAGGGCTTCTTCGTCCTCGGCATTCCGGCCTTCGCCGCCGTTTTCGCTGTCATCAGCCATGGAGGAGTCCACCCGTCACTGAACCAGCATTTCCTTGAACAACACGTCGTTAACCTTGGCCGGCTTGACCGCGTTATTGACGCGCATCATCAGCTCTTCGCGCAAGCGAAGCATGCCGGCCGAACCTTGCAGATCCTCGACGCGCAATTCTCGCAGATACACCTGAAAATTATCGATGATCCTGGGCATCACCTGCTCGATCTTCGACACATCGAGAGCGCTTTCCAGTTCCAGGCTGACACGAATTTTCAGGAAGCTTTGCTTGCGCCCGGCGGTGTTGAGGTTCACCAAAATCTCGGGCAGATCATAGAACACCGCCGCCTGCACTTCCGCCGGCTTGTCCTCTTCCTTCTTTTTCGGCTCACTTTTTGCCGGGTGCAACAGCGGATCGGCGAGGCCCGAGAAATAGACCCCGGCGGCCGAACCGACGACCAGCAGGATCAACCCGACGACCAGGAACAGCTTTTTCTTGTCGCCCCCGCCCCGTCGCGGCGGTGCGTCGGAAAGCTCATCTGAGCCTTCACCTTCTTCAAAATCTTCTTCAAGGTCTTCGGCCATAGCTCTCCGCCCCTGTTGGGCTCCTTGGCCGGCGCCCGGAGTCAGTTACCGTGAACTGTAGCCGCCGGCGGTTAACAAGAGGTTGATGCGCCGGCATTTACCAGGAAGATCCAGCAGCTATCGGCGGGGAACCATAACAAGCCGATCCTCACCGGGCAATAACTGCCCGGCACGCTCTGCCCCAAACCTGGCGCGGCACCCCAGTTTTAGCGGTGGAATGGCGGAAAAGATGGATTTTTAAATATTGGCACGAAGCCTGCATAGCTGTGAGCGAACTGTGTTTGCAGGACCAAACCGATGGAAAACACATCTTACGTCGCCCTATCCCGGCAGTCCGCCCTTTGGCGGCAAATGGAGGTGGTGGCAAACAACATCGCCAACGCCAATACGCCGGCATACAAGGCCGAAGAGGTGATGTTTACCGATTATCTGGTCAAGTCGAAGAGCGCCAACAGCCCTTTTGACAGCAAAGTCGCCTTTGTCCGTGATGTCGGCACCATGCGCGACACCCGTGAAGGCGCCCTGACCACCACCGGAGCGCCGCTGGATGTGGCCCTGCATGACGACGGTTACATGGTCGTCGATACTCCCGCCGGTCAGCGCTACACCCGCGAAGGTCATCTGAGCCTGGACGAAAACGGCATGCTGGTCACCTCCACTGGATATCCGGTGTTGCAGAAGACCAACCAGCCGATCGTCTTCGCCCCCAATGAAACCCAGATCAACATCGCCGCCGATGGCACGATATCGACCGAAAACGGCACTATCGGGCAGCTGCGGGTGGTCAAGTTCGACAATGAACAGACCCTGCGCAAGGCCGGCGACGGCACCTATGTGACGACCAGCGACCCCACCGACATCGACACCCCCAAGATCATGCAGGGCATGTTGGAAGAATCCAACGTCCAGCCGGTCACCGAATCGACGCACATGATGACCATCCTGCGCAATTACCAAAGCGTGCAGAAGATGATCGAAAACGAGCAGGACCGCAGCTTGAAGGCCTTCTCCGTGCTCTCCCAAGCCCAGCACGCCTAACAGAACAAGGATTTAAGCCATGCGAGCAATGAATATCGCCGCGACGGGCATGCAGGCTCAGCAGACCAACGTGGAAGTGATCTCGAACAACATCGCCAACATGAACACCACCGCCTACAACCGCCGGCGGCCGGAGTTCAGCGACCTGCTGTATCAGAACATTAAGCGCGTCGGCGCCACTTCGTCCGACAACAACACCATCGTTCCCTCGGGCATCCAGCTCGGCCTGGGCGTGAAGACCGCAGCGGTCTATCGCATCACCGAGCAGGGCAGCATGACCAACACCGACAACACCTTGGATTTGGCGGTTCAGGGCAAGGGTTACTTCCAAATCCTGCTGCCCTCCGGTCAAACCGCCTATACCCGCGCCGGAGCGTTCCAGCTGAGCCCCGCCGGCCAGATCGTCACCCAGGACGGTTATACCGTGCAGCCCGGCATCACCGTGCCGAACAACGCCACCGGCGTGACCATCAACGCCTCGGGCCAGGTGCAGATCAAGCTCGACGGCCAGACCGCGCAGAGCACCGCCGGCCAGTTGCAGCTGGCGACGTTCCCCAACGATGCCGGCCTGGAAGCGCAAGGCGACAACCTGTTCCTGGAGACTCCGTCGTCGGGCACTCCGGTGGTCGCCAACCCCGCCTCTACCGGTGTGGGATCGGTGCTGCAGGGCTTCTTGGAATCGTCGAACGTCAATGTGGTGTCCGAGATCACCAACTTGATCAGCGCCCAGCGCGCCTACGAAATGAACAGCAAGGTCATCCAGGCTTCCGACGAGATGATGACCTCCGTCAACCAGCTCAAGTAGCGGATGATTGCCATGAAACGCCTCGCCCTCGCCCTCTCCGTCGTCTTCGCCTTTACCGTCCAGCCGGCCCTGGCCGACCCGCAGTTGCGGACCAACGTGGTGGTCGACGGCGACCTGGTGAAACTCGGCGACGTTTTCGACAATATCGGCGACAAGGCCGGCACCGCCATCGCCCGTTCGCCCACCCCCGGCAAAAGCATCACCGTCAATTCGGCATGGCTGGTCCGGGTGGCGCGCAGCAACGGCATCGACTGGAAGCCGCTTTCGACGTTCGACCAAGTGGTGATCGAGCGCAGCGGCGTCACCATCGGCCCCGAGCAGATCGAGAGCGAGCTGATGACGGCGTTGATCGACCAGGGCGTCAGCAAAACCGCCGAAATCGAACTGGCCAACCGCACCACTCAGATGGTGGTTCCGGCTGGCAGCGAGACCACTATCGGCGTCCGCGAGGTGTTCTACGACAGCCGCTACAAGCGCTTCACCGCCACCATCGAAGTCCCCGCCGACTCGCCCAGCGCCCAGCGTGTGCATGTGTCCGGCCGTGTCTTCAATACCGTCGATGTCCCGGTTCTGGCCCATTCGATCAGCCGTGGCGACGTCATCCATGCCCGCGATTTGACCTGGACCAAGGTGCGCGAGGACTCGTTGCGGCGCGATGCTTTGATCGATGCCGACCAAATTATCGGCCTGGCCCCCAGCGCGACCATGAGAATGGGTGAAATGCTGTCGGCCACCGTATTGCAACGCCCGCTGGCCGTCGCCAAGGGCGCCACCGTGACCATGGTTCTGAAAGTTGGCGCAATGTCGCTGACCTCGCAGGGACGCGCCATCGAGCAAGGCAGCGTCGGCGATGTCATCCGCATCACCAACACCCGCAGCAACCAGACCGTCACCGCCACCATCGAAGGCCCGAACATGGTCAGCGTCGCCCCCAATGGCGGCGTGGCCCTGGCCAACTGAGGAGCACGATCATGACCGCTCGCCACACCTCTCTTGCTTTGCGTGTCGCCGTGCTTGCGATTACGGCGATGTCCCTCAGCGCCTGCGACGCCCTGACCAAGCTGTCCGAAGTCGGCGAGGCTCCCAAGACCTCGCGCATTTCAGATCCGACCAAAAGCCAAGGCTACACGCCGGTCAGCCTGCCGATGCCCAGCCCCACCGCCCCGCAACCGGGAGCGAACTCGCTGTGGCGTCCCGGCGCCCGCGCCTTCTTCAAGGATCAGCGCGCCAGTGAAATCGGCGACATCCTGACCGTGACCGTGAACATCACGGAAAGCGCCAAGCTGGCCAACCAGACCCAGACCAGCACCGACAGTTCCGAGGCGGCCAAGCCATTCACCCTGTTCGGCACCGAGCAAAATCTGCACAAGTTCCTGCCGCAATCGGTCAACCCGACCTCGCTATTCAGCTTCGGCAGCACCAGCGGCATCAACGGCAACGGCCAGATCGGCCGGCAAGAGGTGGTCGTGGTCAACCTGGCGGCGGAGATCACGCAGAAACTGCCCAACGGCAATCTGGTGATTTCGGGCAAGCAGGAGCTGCGGGTCAACGACGAGATGCGCGAATTGTCGGTGCAAGGCGTGATCCGGCCTGAGGACATCACCTCGAACAACATCATCACCTCGGACCAGATCGCCGAGGCCCGCATCACCTACGGCGGCCGCGGCACCCTGTCGGATATCCAATCGCCGCGCTACGGCCAGCAGATCTTCGACATCGTCGCCCCGTTCTAAGACGGACAGCCAAGGCCCTGCGACCAAGGCGACCCACCGCACGGTGGGTCGCCCATGGCCGTTTGTGCCGGTCGGCGATATTTGCCTAGTCCTGCATCCGCAGCAGAATGTCGATCGCTTCGGTCAGTTGGTCGGGGGTGTAGGGCTTATGCAGCGTGGCGCAACCGGCGCCGGCCGATTGTTCGATGATCGAGGTCTGAGTGTCGCCGGTCAGCAGGATCGCCGGAATGAAACGGCTCAGCCGCTCCCGTACCAGCGCGATCACTTGCAGGCCGGACACTTCGCCGGGCAAACGGTAATCGCTGAGAATGATATCGGGAACGAAGTCGCTGAGGTCGATCAGCCGTTCAGCCCCCACCGCGTCCCGCGCCGCCGCGACGACGAAGCCGGCATCGTTCAGCAGAACCTCCAACGCCATGACCTGGATCGGATCGTCTTCGACCAGCAGCACGCGCCGGCAACCGCCGCCGACGGAGGCGGCGAATTGCCCGTCATCGGCCAGCCCGTCCGGCCAAGGGGGCTCCAGGCATGGAACGACGACGCTGAACACCGATCCCTGCCCCGTCCGCGATGACAGCAAAATCTCGTGACCCAGCAATTCGGCGGTGCGCGCCACGATGGCCAGACCCAAACCCATCCCCTTGGCGCGGTCGCGCTCGGGGTTGTTTAGCTGACGGAATTCCTCGAAGATCTCCACTTGGACCTCTTCGGCAATGCCGCACCCACTGTCGCGGACCTCGATATGATAACTGTCGCCGCGCCGCCGCAGCGCTAGCAGAATGCTGCCCCGCTCGGTGTAGCGCACCGCATTGACCAGCAGATTGCGGATCACGCGCTCCAGCAGCATCGGATCGCTGACAGTGGCGCCCGGCATGGCGCGGACATGCAGCGACAGGCCTTTACGCGCCGCCGCGTCGGCCACCTCGCCGCCGATGCGCATCAACAGATGATCCAGCCGCAACGGCACCGGCACCACCTTGACCTGCCCGGATTCGATGGTGGCGAATTCCATCAGCCCGGCCAGCATCGCCTCGGTCGAGGCCAGCGCTTCGCCCATGCGGGTGCACAGCCGCAATTGGTCGGCGCCCATGGCCTTTTCGGTCAGCAGATGCAGCAGCAGGCGCAAGGCCTGGATTGGTTGGCGCAAATCGTGACTGGCGGCGGCCAGAAAGCGCGTCTTGGCTTCATTGGCGCGTTCGGCCACTGCCCGCGCCGCCTCCACGGCCTTTTGGGCATTGATCCGCTCGGTAACCTCGGTGGAGATACAGGTCAGCCCGACAACTTCGCCGCTGGCGCCCCACAGCGGCTCGGCGATCAGGTCGAAATATTGTGGCTCGGCCTTGCGCAGGCTTTGCAGCCTGATATCCCGACGGAACCCCTGGCCACTGGCAAGGGCCGCGCCGTAGAGATCCTCCAGCAGTGCGCTACTTTCGGCATCGAAGAGGTCGCGAGGTCGGCACCCCGCCAGTTCGGCGCTGGCGAAGCCGATTTGACAGCTGTGGATCCAGGAATAGACAAGATCGCGATCCAGGGAAAACGCGCCGGTGCTGCCGCGCCGCATGGCCATCTCGAAACGCCGCTCACTGTCGCGCAGCCGCTGTTCGGCGGCGTGCAGATCGGTAGTGTCAACGATAATACCGTCGACCCTGACGGCCGAGCCGTCCTCGGCATAGAGAAAGCGCGCGAAATCGAGCGCCCAACGCACGCCTTTGACGGAGTGACAGAACCGATATTCGAATTGGCAATGGCTGTCGCCGCGCGTCATCGCCGCCGACATCACCTCCATGGCCCGCGCCCTATCCTCGGGCAGCAGCACATCGAGCCAGACCTG